>CAYJOG010000203.1:0-5789 GCA_964371695.1 uncultured bacterium | reverse complement strand
CCCCAGAACAATCAGCAGGTGGCTTTTGGCACGGCAGTGCTGCTGTCAGGCAACGGCGCTGACCCCGAAGACGGTGTGCTGGGAGGGCAGTCCCTGGCCTGGAGCAGCAATCTGAACGGCGCACTGGGAACCGGCGCGGCGCTGGTGGTGGCCACCCTGTTGCCCGGTACCCACACCATCACGCTCACGGCCACCGACAGCGGCGGCAACACGGGTGTGGCCACCCGCACGCTGGTGGTGACAGCCGCGCCGTAAGCGTATCCGTGTGATTGACGACAAACAGTATCGCTTAAAACAGTTTTTGTTTATCCCATTTATCGTTTGACAGGGGGTTTTTGTGGCTTACAATGCGGCCTCATTTCCCGCACCCCCATCAGGGGCGGGAGGCCCTTAATCGCCGGTCCAAGGGCCGATTGCCGGAGAAGCCACTGAGTCTGTTCAACACACAGTCAAGCCCTGTTCCGCCCCATGAACCTTTTTTCAAAAAGGGCATGGATTTTGCGCGTCTTTAAATATTTTCTTAATGCCCCGGGAGGACACACGTGAAGGAAATCACCATCGCTGGCCGTAAATACCTGGATTTCACCAAGATTCCATCGGTGAATGAAGAGCCCTATCTGCTGGAGGTTCAAAAGGCTTCCTACAAGTGGTACCTTGAAGTGGGCATGATGGACCTGATCAGCACGGTCAGTCCCATTGAAGACGTGGCGGGTCATGCCACCGTGGAGCTGCTGGGTTACACCCTGGGAGAAGCCACCAACGACCAGGACACCTGCCGTGAGCGCGACCTCACCTATCAGGCCCCTCTGCGTCTGTTGTGCCGCCTTGTCATCAAGGATCAGGAAACCGGCGGGATTCTCGAAGCCAAAGAGCAGGAAGTGTATCTGGGCGAGTTCCCGATCATGACCGAAACCGCCACGTTCATCGTGAACGGTGCAGAACGTGTGCTGGTGAGCCAGCTCATCCGCAGCCCCGGCATTTATTTCAAGGAAGAAATGGACGCCAGCGGCGGCAGCATCTGCTCGGCGCGGCTGATTCCCAACAGCGGCGTGTGGGTGCAGGTGGAATACGACGCGAAAGACATTTTGTGGATTCGCGTGGACAAGGCCCGCAAGCTGGCCTACACCACTTTTTTGCGCGCTTTGGGGTTTGAGTTTGACCTTGAGGGCGACATGAAAACCATGCGTTATGAAGGCAAGGATTTTGTGGTGGAAAACCCCGTGGCCGAGGACGCCATGGGCTTTTACACCCGCGAAGCCCTGGAGGGCACCCGTCGCGACACCGGCGAAATCGTGAAAATCGCCAAGGCCGGCGCACGGCTGGACGCCACCGCCGCACGCTTGGTGGAAAAATGTCGTCTGCCCCGCATCACGCTGTTTGAAAAAATCGAGCCTATTGAAATCCGCAAGACCATCGAAAACACCCTGGCCAAAGAAACCGACGACGTGAAAACCCAGGAAGACGCTCTGGCCAAGGTATACGAACGCCTCAAGCAGGAGCCGTATCCGGGCCGGGACTATGCCGAGGACTTTTTGCACAGCCGGTTTTTTGTACGCAAGTATTACGACCTCAGCCCCGTGGGCCGCTACAAAATGAACGTGAAGCTTCAGGTGAACGTGCCCGTGGAGCGCCCCACGCTGATGCGTGAGGACTTCGTGAAAATCCTGGAGTTCCTTCTGAAAATGAAGGCGAAAAAAGAGGGTTTCGAGAGCGACGACATCGACCATCTCTCCAACCGTCGTGTGCGCGGCATCGGGGAACTCATCCAGAACCAGATGCGCCTGGGTTATGCCCGCATGGAGCGCCTGGCCAAAGAGAAAATGGCCAGCCAGGACGTGCAGACGCTCACGCCCCAGGACGTGATCAATTACCGCCCCGTGCAGTCGGCGCTCAACGAGTTTTTCGGCAGCAACCAGCTTTCGCAGTTCATGGACCAGACCAACCCCCTGAGCGAACTCACGCACAAACGCCGCGTGAGCGCCCTGGGCCCCCAGGGGCTTACCCGCGAGCGCGCCGGGTTTGAGGTGCGCGACGTTCACCACAGCCACTACGGCCGCATCTGCCCCATCGAGTCTCCCGAAGGCCCCAACATCGGTCTCATCAGCTCGCTGGCCACCTTCGCGCGCATCGGGGCTTATGGGTTCATCCAGACGCCTTACCGCAAAATCAAGAGCAAGATTGTTTTTCGCGCCACCAAGTCGTTCACCGCGGGCGGCAAAAAGGTGCAGGCGGGCGAAGAAGTGGACCAGAAGTTTCTTCTGGAATTCCACGAAAAAGGCGTGGAGGCATTCTTTGAACACGAAGTGACCAACGATGTGTTGTGGCTGGAGGCCTTTGAAGAAGAGGACACCCGCGAGCATTTCATCCAGCACAAGGATTTCAACTTTGAACACCTGCTGGGCAAGACCGTGAGCCGCACCCTGCTGGACCCCGACAGCGGCGTCACCATTCTGCAAAAAGGCGAACTCATCAACGGCGCGGACGTGCTGAAGCTGCAAAAGCTCAAGCACATCAAGGAGATCCGCGTGGTGGAGCCGGTGCGCATCGTGCAGGCCAACGCCCGTACCGAAGACAACCGGTTCACCGAAAACCGCGTGAGCGTGCGCGAAAACCACGAGCCGGTGGACTTGCACCCCGAAACCGTGCGGTTGCAGTTCCTCGACGTTTCCGCCAAACAGATCATTTCCGTCACCACTTCGCTCATTCCTTTCCTGGAGCACGACGACGCCAACCGCGCCCTGATGGGTTCGAACATGCAGCGTCAGGCGGTGCCGCTCATCACCACCGAGGCCCCCATCGTGGGCACGGGCATGGAGCGGAAAATCGCCATTGACTCCGGCACCGTGGTGTCGGCCAAACACGCGGGTGTGGTGGAGTTTGTGAACAGTGAGCGTGTGATTGTGCGACGCAAGGACGACCCCGAAGCGCGGGACGAATACAAGCTGGTGAAATGGCGCAAGTCCAACCAGGGCACCACCATCAATCAAACCCCCTGTGTGAGCGAAGGGGACAAACTCAAGGCGGGCGACGTGCTGGCGGACGGGCCTTCTACCGACAACGGCACGCTGGCGCTGGGCAAGAACGTGCTGGCGGCCTTTGTGCCGTGGTACGGCTACAACTTTGAAGACGCCATCATCCTCAGCGAGCGGCTGGTCAAGCAATACACCTACTGCTCGTTCCACATCGAAAAAAGCGAGTGCGAGGCCCGCGACACCAAGCTGGGGCCAGAGGAAATCACCAAGGACATCCCCACGGTGGCCGAAGAAGTGCTCAAGAACCTGGATGAAGAAGGCATCGTGCGCATTGGCGTACACGTCAAGGCCGAGGACATTCTGGTGGGCAAGGTAATTCCCCGTGGCGAGAGTGAACTCTCGAGCGAAGAGAAGATCATCCGCGCCATCTTTGGTGACAAGGCCAAAGACGTGCGCAACACCTCGCTCAAGGTGAAGCCCGGCATGGAGGGCAAGGTCATTGACGTGAAGGTCTACAGCCGCGACAAGGGCGACGACCTGAAACCCGGCGTGAACAAGCTGGTGCGCGTGTTCATCGCCCAGAAGAAGAACATCCAGGTGGGCGACAAAATGGCGGGCCGCCACGGCAACAAGGGTGTGGTGAGCAAGATTGTGCCTATCGAGGACATGCCGTTTCTTGAAGACGGCACCCCCGTGGACATCATCCTCAACCCCCTGGGCGTGCCAAGCCGCATGAACGTGGGGCAGATTCTGGAAACCCAGCTGGGGCTGATCTGTCACCGCCTGGGGTTTGGGGCTATCACCCCCGTGTTCAACGGCGCCACGGTAGAGGAAATCGCCGAACTGGCCCGCCAGGGGGGCGTGTCCACCACGGGCAAGGTCAAGTTGTTCGACGGCAAATCCGGCGAGGTGTTCGACGGCCCGGTGCTGGTGGGCATGATGTACATGATGAAGCTGAACCACCTGGTGGAAGACAAAATGCACGCCAGGTCCACCGGTTCTTACGCCCTGGTCACCCAGCAGCCCCTGGGGGGCAAGGCCCAGTTCGGCGGTCAGCGCTTGGGTGAAATGGAAGTGTGGGCGCTGGAAGCCTATGGCGCGGCCAACCTGCTGCAGGAGCTGCTCACCATCAAGTCCGACGACGTGATGGGCCGCGTGAAAACCTATGAGGCCATTGTGAAGGGCAAGAACATTCAGTCTCCCGGCATGCCGGAATCCTTCAACGTGCTCGTGAAGGAGCTTCAGGCGCTGGGCATGAAGATCACGCTGTTCAACCGCTTTGGCCAGGAGGCCCGCATTGTGGAGGAAAGGGACAGGGACGTGAGCGCCCTGGCCCGCAAGGTGGGGTTGAAGGGGTACTTCTAAGCACCCGACCCCCGGCACACGCCAACCGTTCAAAAGGAGAAACCAGCCCTATGTCCACCGAACTTTTCAAAACCATCCGCATCGGTCTTGCCAGCCCCAGCGACATCCGCAAATGGAGCTACGGCGAGGTCACCAAACCCGAAACCATCAACTATCGCACCCTCAAGCCTGAAAAGGCCGGGTTGTTCTGCGAGCGGGTGTTCGGGCCGGTGAAAGACTACGAATGCGCCTGCGGCAAACTCAAGAAGGTGCGCCACCGCGGCTTGGTGTGCGACGTGTGCGGCGTGGAATGCACCCGCGCCAAAGTGCGCCGCGAGCGCATGGCGCACATCGAGCTGGCGGCCCCCGTCAGTCATATCTGGTATTTCAAGGGTGTGCCCAGCCGCATGGGGCTTTTGCTGGACATGACGATCAAGGAACTGGAAAAGGTGCTGTATTACCTCAGCTACATCGTGGTGCGGCTCAACCGCGACCGCATCACCGACATGACCCCCAAGTTCCGCGCCGCCATTTCCAACGAACTGATGAGTTATGAAAACCTGCTCAACCGCGAGGTGGACAACGGCCGCAAGGAAGACCTCAAAAAACTCAAAGAGGAACTGCGCGAAAAAATCCTCATGCTGGGCGACTACAACAGCAAGGTGGTCAAGAACGTCTATCTGGCCGATGACATCATGGATCCCAAAACCGGCGAACTGCTGGCGGGCCTGTTTTCAGACCTGGATAAAGCCGCCATTGACCTGCTCAAGGGCCGCAAGATTGACGCCGAGGACATTCCGGTGGTGATGAAAGAAGAGTTCATCACCAAGGCCCTGCTGGACATTGACTACAAAGCCGAGGAGCGCCGCAAGGAAACCAGCACCAAGGTGAAAGAGCGGGAAAAGGAACTGGACGACGCCTGTAAGGATCTGATTGGTCTGGCGCACAAACAGATCATGAGCGACGAGGAGTTCGAACGCCTGAACGCCTTTCTGCACGTGCTCAAAGAAAACCTGCACGGCAACTTCGATGATCTGGTGGAAATCGGCATGGGGGCCGAGGCCATCAAAAAACTGCTGGCTGGCCTGGACCTGGATTCGCTGTTCACCGAAGTCAATGACGAGCTTTCCATCACCAAGACCCAGAAACGCCTGAAACTCATCAAGCGCATCAAGGTGATCGAGAGCTTTCGCCAGAGCGGGAACCGGCCGGAGTGGATGATTCTGGACGTGGTGCCCGTGCTGCCGCCAGACCTGCGCCCCATGGTCCAGCTCGATGGCGGACGCTTTGCCAGCTCTGACCTCAACGACCTTTACCGCCGTGTCATCAACCGCAACAACCGCCTCAAAAAACTCATCGAAATCCGCGCCCCCGAAAGCATCATCCGCAACGAAAAACGCATGTTGCAAGAGGCCGTGGACAGTCTGATCGACAACGGCCGCCGTGGCCGCGCCGTCACCAGCGGCAATGGCC
>CAYJOG010000202.1:0-5807 GCA_964371695.1 uncultured bacterium | reverse complement strand
CCCTGAGGGAGAGGGCAAGGACTGGCCCCGCCCTTTGTCTACGTCAATTATGAATTTGCTCTAGTCTTCAACCCATGGCCCCATCGGCAGAGGAACAACGGCATTTCGACGCCTGGATGGGGTTTACGCGCTGGGTGGGGGCGCACTACAACCGCTGGGTGGTGACAGGTCAGGAACACCTGCCAAGAGAGGGCCAGGGTTATGTGTTGTGCGCGAACCACGATGCCTTTGTGGATGCCTTTGTGCTGGCGGCGGCGGTGGGCGGGCGGTTTGTGCGGATTTTTGGCGCGGGCATGATGATGGATGTGCCGCTGCTGGGGCCGGTGCTGAAAAGCGTGGGGCGGAACGCCACCGCCGGGGATCAGGGCAAGGCTCAGGACAAAACCCAGGCGGCGGCTCTGTTGCGTGAAATGGCCGACCACGCCCAGGGGGGTGAAGCGGTGATGATTTTTCCCGAAGGCCACACCAAAACCTGGAACAACGCCACCGGCCTGCACGATTTTCACACCGGCGCGGTGCGGCTGGCGGCCATGGCGGGTGTGCCCATTGCGCCTGCCGCCATGGTCGGCACGCTCTATACGATTCCCGTGTGGCAGTTGCCCACGGCCAAGCGCACCATCGCCTTTTTGCCGGTGCTGCTGCCCGCCAAGATGCTGGTGCATTTTGGCCCGGCTTTTTGGGTGGACCCCGCCGCCGCCACCGACAAAGCTGTGGCCGCTCTGGAAACCGAACGGCTGAAAAGCGCGATTGCCTCGCTGCGCAGCCGTCTGGCGCTGGACTATGGCCACCCGGCCCAGGGGTGAGGCTCAGATGTCCGGTTGTCATGATTGTGGTCCTTCTCACGCCGCCCCCGGCGACCCGGCCTATGGGCGGGTTCTGAAAATCGCCCTGGGGCTGAACGCGATCATGTTTTTTCTTGAACTCGCGGGCAGCGCCCACGGTCGGTCGGTTTCCCTGCTCAGCGATTCGCTGGATTTTTTTGCCGATGCCTTCAACTATGGCCTGACCCTGTGGGCCATTGGCCAGAGTCGCCGCCACGCCTCGTGGGCCGCCCTGCTGAAGGGGGTCACCTTTCTGGCTTTTGGCCTGTTCGCCATTTACAGGTCGGTTTTTGGTTTTCTGAACGGTGTCGTTCCCCACGGTGAAATCATCACGGGCCTGGGTGTGCTGGCCCTGGTTGTCAACGTGGGCGTGGCGGTGTTGCTGTTCCGTTATCGCAGTGGAGACGCCAACCGGCAGGCGGCCTGGATTTGCACGCGCAACGACGCCATCGGCAACGTGGCGGTGATGGCGGCGGGCCTGGGGGTGGTGTTCACCCGCCACGGCTGGCCGGACTGGAGCGTTGGCTCGGCCCTGGCGCTGATGGCCCTGGGGGGTGGTTTTCGCGTGATCAGGCTGGCGCTTGTGGAACTGCGCGGTGGTCCGGGTAGTGGTTCGTCCGATTTAAAATGAGTGGCGGCGATGTCCATTGCCGTCAGGTTAATTGGTAGCCCCGGCGTCCCGCCGGGAGCAAAAAAAACGCCGAAGGCGTCACAAAACAGGGTTTTTGCAGAGACACGTGAAGAGAAATCTGAGTGGTGCGCGCCTTTGGCGCGGTGGACACTCCCGGCGGGGCGCCGGGGCTACCTCAAAACCCCCCCAATAATTCGGGACTTTTCTTTCAAACCGAACAGCAATGGCAGCAATGTCCACATCGCTGCTGTATTGGTGCGGTGGGGACACCGCACCTACTCCCCCGGCTTGTCGTCCAGAAAGCCTCTGGCCTCGGCCAGCAGGCTGGCCAGGTCTCCCTTCTCCACCGGGCAGGGAGGCAGATTGTCCAGAAAAAGCGGGCCATAGGACTGGGTGAGCAGGCGCTCGTCCAGCAGAAACACCACGCCCCGGTCGGTGTGGCTGCGGATGACCCGGCCCACCGCCTGACGCAGCAGAAAAATGGCCATGGGCTGGTAATAAGACCGGTTGGGGTCCTGTCCCAGGGTTTTCATGGCCTTCATGCGGGCTTCGATGATGGGTTCCTTCAGAAAGGGAAACGGCAGTTTGGTGAGGGCCAGCACCCGCAGGGTGTCCCCCTTGAAATCCAGGCCCTCAAAAAAACTGCGGGTGCCGAACAGCACGGCGTCGGGGTCGTCGCGGAACTCCTGGCTCAGGGCCTGGCGGGTGCCATCCACAAACTGCACCAGCAGCAGCTTGCGGTCCTTTTCCAGTTGGGGCCGCACTTTTTTGGCCACGTTTTTCAGCTCGCGGATGCTGTTGAAGAGCACCATCACGCCGCCCCCCAGTTCGCCCACAATCTGCTGCACCACCTGGGCGGTCTGTTCTTCGAGTTCGTGGGGGCTGCCCTTGCCCCGGCCAATGAGGGCCTGGGGCACATAGAGCCGCAGGTGGTTGGCGTAATCAAAGGGACTTTTGAGCAGCAGGGTGCGCACGGGGTGGTCGCAGATGCGGCTGAGGCCCGTGCGGTCGAGGAAATACTCAAACCGCTGGCCCACCGCCAGTGTGGCGCTGGTGAACACCAGGGATTTGAAGGGGGCCAGTTGGCGGGGCAGGGACTCCTGCACCGACAACGGTGTGCGCCACAGCCGCCAGTGGTTGCCCTGCTGGGTCTGCACACATTCCAGCCAGGCCACGTCGGCCTCTTCGCCGGTCTGCTCCATCCAGTCCCGCGCAAAACTCATCAGGGATTCCGCCTGACTCATCACCAGGGCGGTCTGTGTCAGCGCCGTTTTCAAGCGGGGTTCGGGGTCTTCTTCTTGCGGCAGCACACCGGCCCGCCAGCGGCCCAGGGTGGTGTGCAGGGTGTTGAGCGCCGCGTGCAAGTGATCCAGGGCGTCTTCAATGGGCTGGCGCTGTTTCACCGGAATGTCCCACCACAGTTTCTTCACTGTCTGAAACAGGTTGCCCGGCTCCAGCCCCACCGCCCACACGGCGGTCTGCAAAGTGTTGATGGCCTGCTGCAACTGGGTGTGGGCCGCCGCAAGACCGGCGTGCAGCAGGGTGAGGTCATCGCCACTCACCACACCCGCCAGCCGCCCCATCAGCGAACCGGCGGTGGTGGGGTCCAGCGTGCGGCGGAGCTGCCCCAGGCCCCCCTGGCTCAACACGTGGCTGAACTGCTGCGTGGCCATGTCCTCCAGATGATGGGCTTCATCCACAATCAGCACGGCGTTCTCAAACAGGCCCTCGCCGCCATCGGGGCCCAGCAGCGTCATGAGCAGGGCGTGGTTGAGAATCACCACCTGGCACCTGGCCAGGCGGTCGTCGCGCTGCGACAGAAAACACTGGGGCCGGTTGGCGCAGAAACGGCGGCAGGGGTGGTGTTCATCCAGCGACACACTCGCGAGCAGGTCGGCCACCCCCGGCACGTTCAGTTGCGCCCAGGGCAGGAACGATTCCAGGTCGCCGTCTTCGCTTTGGGCCACCCAGGCGCACAACAGCGCCAGGGCCAGGGCGTTTTCGGGCCGGGCTTTTTCCAGGGCCTGGGCCATTTTGTCCAGGCACAGATAATTGCCTTTTCCTTTCACCACACCCACGGTCACGGGCTGGTTCAACACCCGCTCCACGGTGGGCAGGTCTTTGTGCCAGAGCTGATCCTGCAACTGGCGGGTGTGGGTGCTGATGAACACCCGCTCCCCTTTTTCCAGAGCGTGTTTGAGCGCGCCAAAAAGATAAGCCCAGCTTTTGCCCACGCCGGTGCCCGCCTCGGCCACCAGTGCGCCGCCGGTGTCCAGGGTTTCCTCTACGGCGCGGGCCAGCGTCACCTGTTCTTCGCGGGCCTCAAACCCCTCAATCTGCCGGGCCAGCAGGCCGCCGGGTTGCCAGATGTCTTCCAGCGAAGGCAGGGGGCCATGGATTTCTTCTGGCGGTGGCACTGCGGGCCAGGGTCGCTGGCTGGTGAGGGTGCTGAGCAGGTCCACCAAGGGCACGGCGGCGAACACGGAGTCTGGCTGGGCAAACAGACCGCCAGAGCCGTGGCCACTCAACAGGGCGCTGAAAAGTGCGCGCAGGGTGGGGGGCAGGTGGGGAATGCTGCGGTGCAGGTCCACAAAAATGCGGCCCGCCAGCAGGGCGTCTTCTTCTGCCCGGTGCAGCGTGCCCGTTACCAGACCCAGGGCGCGGGCCACCAGAGCCAGTTTGTGACTGGGCAGGGTGGGCAAAAAAAGGCTGGAGAGCAGCAGGGTGTCGTGGGCTGGGTTTTTGAGGGGAGGCAGTTTGTGGCGTTTGAGCGCCGTGCCCAGCACTTCCTGATCAAACGCCACGTTGTGTCCCACCAGGGGGGTGTGACCCAGAAAGGCCATCAGGCGGGCCAGCACTTCTTCTTCGGGGGGCGCGCCGCTCAGGTCTGCCGCCCGAAGGCCGGTGAGTTTTTCTACCCGCAGGGGAAGGCGGCTGCGGTAACGCACCAGACTCTGGAACCTGTCCACCGGCTCGCCACCCACAAACCGCACGGCGGCGACTTCCAGTAAACGATCCCGGCGGGTGTCCAGACCCGTGGTTTCCGTATCCACTGCGATAAACTCATGCCATGCCAACAGAGCGGCATTTTAGAACCTGTTTTAAAAGTCCGTCGTGGACTTTTAAAACCCAACGCCTTCGTGGGCAGAGCACCCTCGGCGTGGCGAAAACCGGCCGGGGGACATTTCCGTGAAACGATTGCGTGAAATGCTCGCGGCCCAGCAGCCCGTAAGCCGCGAGGTGCGCAAAAAATTTGCCGACACACCGGTGGCCGGTGTGCCGTTTCACCGTTTCATGATCACCGAAATCAGCCGCCGCGAAAAAGAGGGCCGCGTCAGTCACCCGGTGAAACTGGCGTGGCTCAAGGATCTCCTGAAGGAATATCCCGACCTGCCCCGTCTGGAGCGGCAGAAAATACTCAACCAGCTCATCCGCTGGTTGCAGGAGACCGAAGAAAAAACCGCCGCCGCCCCACCCGCCAAGGCCCCCGCGCCGGGCGAAGAAGAAGCGTTTCTTCAGCTCAGTGATCCGGCGCGTTTTGCCTGGTTGCTGGGGGCGGTGATGTATCTGAAGGGCGTGGGGCCAAAAGTGGCCGCGCTGCTGCACACCCTGGGGGTGGACACCCCCCTGGACCTGTTGTGGAACCCGCCCCTGGCCTATGAAAACCTCTCGCAGGTCACGCCGCTCAACCAGCTTGCGCCAGAGGTGAAACAACTGATGCAGGGGGTGCTCACCCAGGCGCAGCAGCGGCGAGGCAGGCGTGGGCAGCTCATCACCCACGGCCTGCTCATTGCCCCGGAGGGCCAGGTGACGCTGGTGTGGTTCAACCAGCCCTATCTGGTGAACCACCTGCCCTGGGGCACCACCGTGACCGTGGCGGGCAAACCCAAACCGGGGCGTTATGGCATGGAAGTCGCCAACCCGGAGATGGAGCCCACCCGCGAGGCCGGGCCGGGGGTGATGCCCGACTATCGCCTGACAGAGGGCCTCACCATGCGGCAGTTGCGCAAGATGCAGCACCTGGCCCTGGAACGCCTGCGGGAACAGCCGGTGGAAACCCTGCCACCGGAGATTCGCCGCAGGCGGGAGCTGATGGCGCTGTTGCCTGCGTTTGAGGCGCTGCATTTTCCACCCTCGATGGAAGACACTGCCGCGCCGCGCAAACGGCTGATTTATGAAGAACTCCTGCTGAGCCAGGTTTATTTCGTGGGGCGGCGCAAACAGCAGAACCAGCCCACCCGCCCCCCACGCTCCCTGCCTGCCCAGGCGGTGGCCAGTGTGGCGGCGCAACTGGGGTTTGACCTTTCGGAGCATCAGCAGCAGGCCCTGGGCGAGATTCTGCCGGACATGGAACG
>CAYJOG010000201.1:0-5809 GCA_964371695.1 uncultured bacterium | reverse complement strand
GGTCCAGCCAGAAGTCGCCTTCTTTTTCTTTCCCCCCATGGGTATATCGCACCACGCCCCGCACAAAGTGGGGCATTTTCTTTTTGGAGATTTTCCAGACCGGCTGAAGCTGGGGAATGCCCGGAATGCTCACGCGGCCCAAATCAATGGAACTGCTCAGGGGCAGGGGGGCCTGTTTGGGGGTCTGGGTGGGCAGGCCGGTGGCGGCAGGGGTGTCGCCCCCCGGCGGGCTTTTTTGCGCGCAGCCCGTGGTGCAGACGCCCAGTGTGAGGATCAACGGCAACAGCCAGCGTGAGAACACGCCAAAGATTATAGGCGGCGGTTGGGGAGACCTTTGTTTTTGCACAGCCACGGGTCAAAATTACCCATGGCCTCTTTCTCGAAATTACCCTCACAGACAGAGGTGCTCGTGCTGGGCGGGGGGCCTGCCGGCTCCACGCTGGCCAGCACACTGCTCACCCACGCGCCGGAAACCCCCGTGGTGATTGTGGAAAAAGAAAAGTTTCCCCGTCATCGCATCGGCGAATCCATGCTGCTGGACACCACGCGGATATTGAAGGAGATAGGCGTGTATGGTGCCATCGAGCAGGGTGGCTTTTTGAAAAAAGTGGGGGCGACTTATATCTGGGGACAGAGTAGGGAGCCGTGGTCGGTGAACTTTGCGGATCTGGAAAACATGCCCCCTGCCGACGCGGACCTCAAAAACTGGCCCTATGCCTTTCAGGTGGACAGAAGCCGTTACGACAAGATATTGCTGGATCACGCCCAATCCCTGGGGGCCAGCGTGTTTCACGGCGTGAAGGTGGTGGACCTGATTTGGGAGGGCAAACGCCTGACCGGGGCGGTGGTGGAAGATGAAAAAAACAACCGGCGTGAAATCCGCGCCCGCCTTACCGCCGACTGCACCGGTCTGAACAGCCAAGTGTCCCGTGCGCGCAACCTGCGCCAGATGGACAACAACCTGAACAACGTGGCGATTTATGCCTATTACCAGGGCAAGGGCTGGTCTCCTTATTACACGCGCCATCCCGATTACAGCCACATTTTTGTCTGCTCGGTGAAAAACGGCTGGGTGTGGAACATTCCCCTGAGCCAGGAAATCATTTCGGTGGGGCTGGTGATGCCCCGGCGTTTTGTGGGCGACGTCACCGCCCAACACGCCGCCGCCCTTTATGAAGAAGCCCTGGCCCAAACGCCGGAACTGAAGGGTTTTCTGAAAGGGGCGAAGCGGCTGAAAAGCTTCCAGGGCACCGGAAAGGAAATCAACATTGTGGCGGACTGGTCTTATACCTCGCGCAGCATGGCCGGGCCGGGTTGGGTGCTTTGCGGCGACGCTGCGGGTTTTGTAGACCCCATTCTCACCACGGGCGTTCACTTTGCCCACGTGGCGGGTTATCTGGCGGCCAACACCTGGCTCACCACCCGCGACCTGGGGGCGGCCAAAGGGACATTTTTCTGGCGGGAATATTCACGGTATTACCGCGAGATGCTGGCGGTGTACCGGCAAATGGCCCGTTACTGGTATCGCAACAACGCGTCGGTTCCTGGTTGGTGGGAAAACGCCACCCGTTGGCTTTCGGCTACGCGGGTGAAAGGCGCCACCGACCGCGAGGCGTTCATCACACTCATCACGGGCTTCACCGGCGGTGAGGCGTTTCACACCCAAAGCTACACCGGCGACGTCGAGTTTTTTGGCCAGCGCATTGCCGGGCACGTGGCCGAGCGGCTGATGGGCCGCCTGGTGGACCGCCTGGAAACCCCCGGCCTGAGGGCGCGGCCGGTTTTTTTGTCTCAACCGGTGCTCTGCCCCGGCGCCATGCTTGAGCGCGGCAAGGGGCGCATGATAGAGGTCAAGCGGCTCACCTTTCGCCCGGCGCCAAAAGGATTGCCTCGTTTCGAGCGCCTTCTGACACCCGAACTGGTGCAGTGGGTGCCATTGGTGGATGGTCAGCGCACGGTGGCGGAACTGGCGTCGGCGCTGCACCGGCTCCATGGCCGCCCCGACGCGGACAAGGAACATTCCCTGCGGCAGGTGATCAGCATTTTGTCGGACCTGCGCCGCATGAATGTGCTGAAGTGGTGACACATTTTTGTGCTTGGGGCAGGGGGTTTCTGACGGCCGACTTTTTTCAAAAGGAGAACATTGTTCCCTCCCCCCAGTGGGGGGAGGGTGGCGCGGAGCGCCGGGTGAGGGGCAAAGCAAAAAAACAAAACCAAATTTTTATTGGTGGTGGTTATATTTCGCCCCTCACCCGGTCCTACGAACCACCCTCTCCCCAAGGGGGAGAGGGAACATCCGGCCTGTAAAGCTAAAAAGTTAGCGGGTATGGGCAGGGGGCTGTGTCACCCTGAAAACCACGTTGATACGGAGAAGGTATTTGTTCTGGCTGGCCAGCCTGGGCCTCCTGTTGCTGCACTGGCGCGGGGCACTGGCGGAGGATGCATTTTCTCCCCCTGAAACAGGCGGGTGGACCTTGCAACAGACCCTCTGCCACGAAGACGCCTTTGAACTGGTTTATGGGCGGAGTGAACAACAATCCAGCCTCATGCTGCGGCCCCCAAACCTGCCGGGCTTTGGTCACACGCCGTCGTTTTCGGTGGCCTATGTCAAACCCGACCACATCACGGCGGCGCAGGAAAAGGCGCTTCAAAATCTGGCCAGCGGCGTGCTGGTCTGGCTGAAGCAGCGCGACAAAGGCCAGTGGAAAAACAGACTCCCCTGCGTGCCAGATAAAAATCTGTTGGCCCAGTGGCAGTCGCTGGTCGGGGCAGGTGTTGCCCTCAGCCCACGGCATCGTCAGCCGGTCAGTCCGTGGGTGAAGATGGCCGACCTTGTGGCGATTGTTGGTGTGGCGGCCCTTGGGTGGCTGTTGTTGTTTTACGCCCCGGCGGTCTGGCGTTGGTGGCGGGTCCAGCCCACCACCGAACGGCGCATTTTTGTTGTGCTGTTGTTGCTGTCGGTGTTGCTGCGCCTGGGGCCGGGTGTGGTGGCCGATGAGTTGTTCCACGGCCCCTGGCGTGTGGAAGACGCCCGCTCGCTGCCGCTGGTGTGGGGTTATTACCCGCCGGGTGTGAAAGCCCCGTTGTGGTGGTTGATGCAGGTGCTGCCGCCTTCCATGGATTTGTTCTGGAACCTCAACTGTGTGCTGGGTGTGTTGGGGGCGTTGGCCATGGGGCTGGGGGTGTGGCGGTGGACAGGCCCACGGGCCGGGTGTTGTGCGCTGGCCCTGATGGGCCTGCACCCCTGGGCGGTTTTTTATGCCAAAGCCGATGCCGACACCGCTGCCGCCATGGCGGGTGTGGGGCTGTTTGTTTTGAGTTTGACGCTGAGAGCCGGTTTTAAAAGTGGGCCATGTGAAAAATGGTCCACTTTGGACAGGCTCTCGCGGGCATGGATGCCCGCGCCCGAAAACCGGAGCTTTGAAAAAGCGCAGGTTTTCGCCACGCCAAGGGGGCTTTGCCCCCGATGGCGTTGGGTTTTAAAAGTCCACGATGGACTTTTAAAACAGGACCCAATAGGCCGTTGGGCGCTGGTGGGCCTGTGCGCCTGGTGGATGGCCCAGCAGCGGCCCGAACTGATGCTGTTGTGGCCGCTGCTGTTTTTGCGCAGAGGGCGCGACACCCTGTGGGCTTTTTTGCTGGCGGCAGCGCTGCACACGCCCTGGCTCGTGGCCGGCTTCTGGCACAAGGCCGTGAACATGGCGGGTGACGTGAATCTCTCGCAGCAGGGCTGGCCCGTGTTGCGTGAGTTTCTGGGTCTGACACTGAGCGGCCCGCCGGGCGCGCCCGCCTGGCCCTGGTTGTTGTGGTGGGGGGCGGCTTTGTGGTTTGGAGCGCAGGCAAAAAAGGCAGCGGCGTGGGGGGCGTTGGCAGGGGCATTTTTGCTGGCGGTTTTGCTCAGCAGCCACGGCGCGGGCAATGCCCTGCTGGGCAACCTGCGTTACGCCATGGTGTTTTTTCCGCTGCTGGTGATGGCCTTGGCGGTGGGCTGGCCAAGTGGAAATAAAAAGGCGCTGGCCGGGGTTGTGGTGTTGCTGGCGGCGGCCTGGCTGTCCTGGTTTCAGGCCCTTTCTCCCAACAGTGATTTGCAGACCCGACACTGGCGCTGGCTGCGCCAAACCTCACCTCGCCTGGGGCCGCGCTGCACGGTTTTTCTGCTGGCCGGGTTGCCGGGTCGGGGGGCGCTGCACGAGTCCACCGCCTACGCCGCCCGGCCTCTGTGGCCCCTTTCGTGGCCGCCGCAAAACTGCACGCTGCGGGTGCTCACCCCTGGCGAAGAACCCCGCCAGGGCTGGCTCTATCTCGGCCCTGCCTGTTATGAAAACCAACGGGGGCAGGACGAACGCTGCGTTCGTTGGCGCAAGCGGCTGGGCCGGGGGGCCCTCCGCACCACGCTCCCAGTTCACCCCCGCCTGTGGTGGCAAAAGGGCCTGTGGGACGAACGGGAACTGGAAACCGGGTTTTATCCCTTTTCGGCGCCAGCCACAGAAGGGCGCTGATAACATGGCTCGCCTCGCGGCTGTGCCGCGCTTCACACTGATGCAGGAGTTATCCATGGACGCCTTCCCTTATCAAAACAACACCCTTCACGCCGAAAAGGTTTCTCTTAAAACCCTGGCCAAAACCTATGGCACACCGCTTTATGTCTACAGCGAATCGGCTTTTCTGGAGCACTTCCACTCGCTGGACAAAGCCTTTTCTGGCATTGAACACCTCATCTGTTACAGCGTAAAAACCAACAGCAATCTCTCGGTGATCAGCCTGCTGGCGCAGGAGGGTGCGGGGGCCGACGTGGTGAGCGGCGGCGAACTGGTGCGGGCGCTGAAGGCCGGTGTGCCCGCCGAGAAAATCGTGTTCGCGGGTGTGGGCAAAAGTCGTGAAGAAATGGCCCTGGGCATCAAAAAGAACATCCTCATGTTCAACGCCGAATCCATCGCCGAACTCACCCACCTCAACGAAGTCGCCGCCAGCCTCAAAAAAATCACCCGCGTGGCCCTGCGGGTAAACCCGGACATAAAGGCCAAGACCCACGCCAAAATTTCCACCGGCCACAAAGAGAGCAAGTTCGGCATTCCGTTTGAAGCCGCCCGCGACATCATCGGCAAGTTCGCGGCATTCCGGCATTTGCGGCTGTGGGGTTTGCACTGCCACATCGGCAGCCAGTTGCTGGACCCATCGCCCTATGCGGCGGCAGTGGAAAAAACCGCCACCCTCGTGCCGCTGGCCGAAAAAGCCGGTCACTCCCTGCACACCTTCAACCTGGGCGGAGGTTTTGGCATCCGTTACCGCGCCACCGACAAACCGCCTGCCTTCAGTGCTTTTGCCAAGGCCATCGTGCCCATCGTCAAGCCCCTGGGCCTGCGGCTGCTCATGGAGCCGGGGCGCTCCATGGCGGGCAACGCGGGCATCCTGCTCACGCAGGTGCTTTATACCAAGCAGGGGGGCAAGCATTTTGTCATCGTGGACGCCGCCATGAACGACCTCATGCGTCCCGCCCTGTATGACGCCTTTCACGAGGTGGCGCCGGTGGTGAAATCCAGGGCGAAAACAATCGTGAGCGAAGTGGTGGGGCCGGTGTGTGAAACAGGCGACGTGCTGGCCCACGCGCGTGCCCTGCCGCCGGTGAAAGAAGGCGACCTGCTGGCGCTGATGAGCGCCGGGGCCTATGGCATGGCCATGGCCAGCAACTACAACACCCGCCCCCGCCCCGCCGAGGTGATGGTGTCGGGGGGTAAACACCGCCTCATCCGCCGCCGCGAAACCCTGTCGGACCTGATGCGTCAGGAGCAGGGGCTGGACTGACCGGTGC
>CAYJOG010000200.1:0-5812 GCA_964371695.1 uncultured bacterium | reverse complement strand
GAGCACGTCCTTGCGGTTGGCCAGTCTGGGCAAAAAGCCGGGGGGCAGCGGCGGGGCTTCTTCGGTGAGTGTGAGGGTGGTGTTGGCCGTGGCCCCCTGGTCTCCGCCAGTGGCGATGATGACCCCCGTGCCCCCCACCGTGCCTGCCCGATAGGTGGTGCTGAAAGCGCCACCCGTAACCGTGAGCGACGTGGCCCCCAGTGTGCCCAGCGTGGCCGTGAGGTTGATGACCGTGCCGTTGGGCACCGCCACACCGGCGGTGTCCAGCGCCGTGCCGGTGACGGTGGCGAGGTCGGCATTGTTGGCAATCAGGTTGTTGGGGGCCACCGCCAGGGTGAGTGTGCCCACCGTCTTGAGCGTAATCTGCACCGTGTTGGACGACACCGTGCCCGTGGCGTCGTCGGTGGCCACGATGTCGGCAATGCCGCTGGAGGTGTCGGACGTGTAGGTGACCGTGAACTGGCCATTGTTGACGATGGCCTGCTGGGGATTGATCGTGCCCTGGTCCACTGTCAGATCAATGCGGGTGCCGTCGCGCACGATGAAGCCGCCGCTGTCGCGCACGGTGCCGGTGATGGTGGCGGTCTGCTGGCCGTTGGCGTAAAGCGCCGAGGCGTTGCTGGTGATGTTGATGCTGCCCACGGTGTCGGTGAAGCGCAGCAGGCTGTCGTTGCCCACCACGTTTTTGAGCATGTATTCGTTGGTTTCCGCGTCGCGCTCAAAAATCCACTGCTCGTTGAGATAGGTACCGCCCGAACTGGGCAGGTTCCAGCGAAAATAGACGCTGCCCTCGGTGTAAGGCGGCGTGATGACCGTGGAGTTGATGCTGTATTGAATGCCCGTGTCGCAGCACAAAAAGCGGTCAGAGATGTTGTCTTCCACCTGTGTTTTGGTGCCCATGCTGGTGACGTTGCTGCCGAAGATGTCGCTGATGGCCGCCAGCAGGGTGGGACTGTCCTGCGTGGTATAGGCGCTCACCATGGCCTTGAACTGCTCTTCGAGCCGGGTCTTCCAGTTCTTGCTGGAATATTCTACCGACCACGGCGTGTCGGGCAGTTCCACCGGGTCGGCCGCGCCAGCCTTGGTGGTCACCTTCACCTTGATTTCATACACCGCGCCGCTGGAGGGGGTTTTGTCATAAGTGAAGGAATTGCCGGTGAGCGTGGCGGCGGCGTAGCTGGAGCCGTCAAACGTCACCTCCACCTTGCTCACCCCCTCGGTGCCGGGAATGAAATAGTTCACCGTGGCGATTTCGGTTTCGGTCTGCTGGCCCACGTTGTCTTCGGCGGTTACTTCAATGACATATTCCTGGGCGGCGTCGTCCACCCCCAGGGAGCCTTTTACGGTGATCTTGCCGTCGGTGACTTCATCGGGGGTCATCAGCTTCACGCCGTCGAAGTCTTCGCCCTTCACGTTTTCCACCGTGGGGGTGGTGAGTTCCACCGTGGGGGCGGCTTCGATGACCGGGGTGAACTCCGCCGTGAAGGGGTTCACGCCCGACACGGGAATGCTGTCGCCGTTCACCGTCACCGTAACGGCGGTGATGGTTCCCCCCACGCTCGTGGCGTTGCCGGTGATCTTGATTTTGCCGTTCACCAGTTCGCTGGTGAGGATGTTTGCGCCGTCTGCCGAGGAGAACACCCGGCTGAGCACTTTGAGGTTTTCCATGACGGGTGGTTGCACCCCCTGGGTGTAAACCAAGCGGAAGCTGCGTGTGCTGGTTTGCCCCGCCGCGTTGGTGGCGCGCACCTTCATGTTATAGGTGGTGTCCGTAGCGGGTTTGGTGAGGTTGTAGGTCCAGTCGTCGGTGCCCGTGACGGTGACATAGGACGTGCCGTTGTTGGTGCTGATTTCAATTTTGGTGAGGGTGCTGTTTTCGGTGGTGGCCGCGCCCGCCAGGGGAATGGTGGTTCCGTCAATTTCTGTGCCCACCGCCTCGGCGTCGCCGCCTTCATCCACCGCCACGTCGTTCACGGTGACCTCGGTGAACTCCGGGGCCTGGGCCACAGCGGGAGCGGTATAAACGAGGCGAAAGGTGAAGGTGCTGGTTTGGCCTCCTGCGTTGGTGGCCCGCAGCTTCATGTTATAGGTGGTGTCGGCGGCGGGTTTGGTGAGGTTATAGGTCCACTCGTCGGTGCCCGTGGCGGTGGCATAGGACGTGCCGTTGTTGGTGCTCACCTCCACCTTGGTCACCGTGCTGCCCTCGGTGGAAACGGTGCCTGCCAAAGGAATGCTGGCCCCGTCAATGTCCGCCCCCGCCACGTCGGCGTCGGCCCCGGTGTCCACCGTCACGTCATTCACCGTCACGCCGGTGAACTCCGGCGGCTGGGCGGCGGCGGTGGGATCGTATACCAGTGTGAACTTGTACACCGCCGAGGCGCGCGCGCCGCTGTCGGTGGTTTTCACCTGCACGTTGTAGGTGGTTTTGCTGGCGGGGGCGGTAAGGGCGTAAGACCAGTTCTCTTCACCATCGGCCGTCACGAACGAAGCCCCGTTGTTGGTGGAGACCTCCACCTTGGTGATGGTGCCGGTCTGGGCTTCGGCCGTGCCGGTGATCACGATTTTCCCGTCTTCCAGCACGTTTGAGCCGATGGTGATGGTGGCCCCTTCGTTGGCCCCGGTGTCGCCCACCTGGGCGGCGGTCACCACGGGGGGCAACGCGCCTTCATACACCACGGTAAAAGAATAAGTGGTGGCCTGGCTTTTGGCGTTGGTGGCCTTGACCTTGACGGAATAGGTGCCGCCCGCGCTGGACGCCGTGAAGTTGTAGGACCAGTTGCTGGACCCGCCCGCGCTGTTGTAGGTGCTGCCGCCGTTGGTGGAAATCTCCACCTTGCTGATGGTGCTGTTTTCGGTGTCCGCCGTGCCCTCCAGGGCAATCAGGCCGTTGGCGGCGTCCTCGGCGGTGAGGGTGACGGTTTCGCCGCTTGCCACGTCTTTGCCCGCCACGGTGACACCAGCGATTTCCGGCGGCTGGGCTTCGGGTTCGGGGGCTTTTTCATAGTGAATGGTGAAGCTCACCACGGTGCTGGTCTGGCCTGCCTCGTTTTTGGCCCGCACCGACACCTTGATGGTCTGTTTGTCCGACGAAGGTTTGACGTTGTAACTGAAGTTGTCGGTGCCGTTTGCGGTTTTGTAACTGCCGCCGTCGGTGGAGACTTCCACTTTATCCACCGGGCTGAAGTTGGCGATGGCGTTGCCCGTGATGATGAGCGCTTCGTCTATCAAATCGCCGTCATCAAAAGAAACACTGCCGCCACTGTTCACACCCGTGCCGTTCACGTCCAGATCCGCCACGGCTGGCGGCTGGGCTTTTGCGCCGGGGTCGAAGTTCAGCGTAAAGGAAAACTGCCCCGACACCTGTCCCGCCTCGTTGGTGCTGCGCACCCGCACGTTGTAGCTTTTTTTGTCTTCCGGGGCCTTGAACTCGTAGGTGAAAGCCTCTTTGCCGTCGGCGGTTTTCCAGCTCACGCCGCCGTCAATGGAAACCTCCGCCGAATCAATCACGCTGTTGAGTGTGGTGGTTTCGCCGGTGATTTCGATGTTGCCTTCTTTGAGGTTGTCGTCGTTGATGCCCACCGTGCCGCCGGGCGTGGCCCCGCTGCCCAGCACCGCCACGGCGTTGACGTTGGGGGCCTTCGGCTCGGCCGCTTCGTTTTTTTCAAACCCCACGGCAGAAGAAAAGTTGAAGGTGAGCGTGCCGCCCTCCAGTGCTTCTTCCCCGCCAAAAGACGAGCCGGTGTCAGTGGCAACGGCTTGCTGGCTGTCGCCGGTGAAATGCACTTCGTTGGAAAAGTTCAGCTTCAGTTCGCCGCCCAGTGATTCGGTTTCGCTCGTGATGGCGGTGTCGGTGACCACAGCTTTTTCGCCGCCAAAACTCACGGTGCTGCCGAAGCTGAGCTTGATGGTGCCATCGGGCAGGGTTTCGGCTTCGGTGAGCACCGGCCCGCCCTCTACCACCACGTCTGTTTTTTCGCCGAACTGCACCGCCACCTGAAAGTTCAGTTTCACCATGCCGTCTTCGGTCATCACCATGTCGCTGGGGGCCAGTGGCGGGTAATCCATGAATATCACGCTGAAGGCTTCCGGGTAGTTCAGAACGGCCCGGCCCTCCTGAAGCGCCACCACCGGCTCGCCTTCCACCATGTTGGTGAAGTCGGTGAAGATGGCCACCACTTCGCCGCCTGCCACAAGATGCACGGTGTTGGTGAAGGGGTCGTAATAGGCGCTGATCACCGACATGAACTTGGGATGAAACTCGATTTCCAGGCGATCCTTGAAGTCCAGATGATCGCTATTGCCTTTCAGCACGATGTCGCCCGAAACCGTGCTGGTGCTCTTGGGCATGAAGCGGATGAGGGCGGAATCGGAAAAAGTGACCTGGAACATCTGCACGGCCCCTTTGGGCAGTTCCAGTTCCACGCCTTCTTTGGGCACCAGAATGCTGGGGCTGGCGCCGTTTTGCGCGACAGCCACCAGGCCATGAAAGTGAGAAACAAAAAGCGCCCCGCCAGAGGCGGGGCGCCGGGTGTTGTCCGTTAAAGAAGTCCCTTGAACGAGGTTTTCAGCCGCCAGCGTGGACGAATTCACGCCCAACATACACAGTAAAAGACAGACAAGCCACAACAGCCGCAGCAGGCCGGGAAAATGGGTGTTTGAAACCTGTTTCATCGAACCGCGCCATGGCGTGGGGCCGGAGGGGGATTATTATTGTACGGACAGACTGACTTCGATGTCTACCGAGACTTTTTCTTCGTTCTCGCTGGTGATGTCCAGTTCGGCAAAACCGCTGTCGTTGCTCTGAACCTCGATGGAATTGGCGTCGTTCTCAGTGAACTTGCCTCCGCCACCCAGGGTCACCTTGAACGTGGCGCGGCCCGGATAGGCTTCGCCATCGCGCAACAGTTGCACTTTCACCTTGGCCACTTCGCCACGGCGCACGATTTCGGGCGTCACTTTGACGTCGAGATCGAACCGGTGGCGGGTGCTTTCGGCGGCGCTCAGGCCCTCGCCGGTTTCACGGGCGGCGCGAACATCGCCCACGCCCTTGCCGTTGCCCACGCTCACGCCTTGGTTGGCCTTGACCGTGGTGCTGGAGCCATCGGATTTGCTGGTGACCAGACCTTCACCTTCCCAGAAGTCCATGTCCGTGTCGGCGCCGCGGTTGACCTCAGATCCGAAATAGGTTCCGCGAATACCGGCGACCGCGCTGGGGGTGTCCATCTTGAAGTCGCTGGCGTCGCGCAGTTTGTTCACGCGATTCCAGGTTTTGCCCAGGTCCAGACCGACCTTGGTGTTTTTGGTCGCGCCCGAAGAGGCCATGGTGGCCAGCTTGAACACGCTCAAAGGAGCCACTTTGGTCATGCTGCCGTCGTCAAGACGCACGATGGCGGCAGAACCACCACCGGTTTTCAGAACGGTGCCTTCGTAGAGCGGCATGGACTTGGAGGCGGTGACCCAGGCGGTAGAGCCGGGTTGTTTCACCTGCACCGTGCCTTTGGCCATGGCCAGTGTGGCCACGCGGGGGGCGGCGGCTTCAAGATAGGCGCCGGTTGCAGCAATTGCCGCAGCGGCAGCGCCCCAGAGAACGATTTTGGAAAGTTTGTTCATGATTTGTTACCCCTCATTGGTTGAATTTGGCGGCTTTTCACCTCCTTTCTTGGGGAATTTGTATAAAAAGTGGGACTAACCCAACAGAAATAATACCCCATCGGCGTCCGTTTTACCTGAAATACCTGCCAAAACCCCTGGGCGGGAAATCCTCCCCAGTTTTGGGGCGGGCGGGGCTTCTTTCAGTCGGGATGCTGGAGGC
>CAYJOG010000199.1:0-5826 GCA_964371695.1 uncultured bacterium | reverse complement strand
GAGGAGTCATTCCAGATGCCCATTGGGGCATCTGGCCGAGCAAAGGCGATAGCGGCCGTTCCCGCCGCCGGGCGAGGCGGGGCAATGCCAGAGCATTTTGATGCTCTGGCCCACCGAGCGGGCATCCACGGAGGGATGCCTTGGAACCAGCCGCCACGGAGGGCCTATCTTCCAGCGAACATCGCTGACCCATTGCCCCCATCCCGGCGCTGTCGCGCCGCTTGGCGCGCCCGGCAGCATCAATATGCTGCCGCCTCCCCAAAAGACCTCCCGCGCCAATTACGGATGAAACCGGCGAACCAGATGAACAAAAGATGTCTTTCACGGTCACGAAGAGGGAAAGATGAATTTGAAGGTTGACTGGATTTGATCCAGGAACTTGCGATAAACTGAAGTTTGACCCATGAAAAAATTGGCATTGCGTTTGGGGCTGAAGCGGGTGGCGAGGGGCATCCTGCTGGTGGAGATTCTTATCGCCACGGCCATTTTCGCCATCATGTTCCAGGGTTCCATGTTGTTGCTGGAAAGCGCCATGCTCATGAACACCATTGCCAAGCGGGAACAGACGTCGGGTTTCTGCATCGCCGCGCTCAATGAATATTTTCAGCAGCTTTCTTATGGTTCCCTGGCCATCACGGCCAACAGCACGTTCAATACATGGCGGCTTTTCAGCGCGTCAGACAGCTTTGGCGTGAAAGATTTTATCCAGCAGGTGGAGTCTCCCTCCAACCCCGCCACCTGCACCGGTGCGGCGGCCACCACGCAATATGACATGCAGTGGCGTCTGGTGCAGACCCAACTCACCTCCATGCCCGACATCGCAGGCTGCACCGCCACCTTCACCTGTTATCCCGATGGCGCGGTGCCCAACAAATGCGACGTGCGGGAATATTTTTATCGCATTGACGTGCGTTATCGCACCCCCAACCTGCACGGGGGGCAGACCTATCGCGTGGTGAGCTTCAACGGCTCAAAAACCCACGACTGCAAGCTGGGGCTTTAGGGCGAGGACATGAACAAAAAGAGATTCTCAAATGGGTTAACGGGTTTCACCCTGGTGGAGCTGCTGATCGCCATGGCCATTGTGGGCATTTTCATGGTGGCGGTGAACACAGCGCTTTCCACCACCATACGCCTGTCGCGGCGCAGTTATGGCACCAGCATTGCCCAAGGCGGGGGCGTGGGCGTCACCGACGTGCTGCAGGAAGACCTCAACAGCGCCCACTATGGCCCCACGCTTGCGCCCCGTGGCAGCGCTACCAGCCTCTGGTTTGTCAAACAGGGGTCGGACATTGACGGCGACGGCAACGAAGATGGCGTGTGTTACCGCTATTTCACGGTGGCCGAGGACACCGCCGGACAGGGGTATCTGGGCCGGGTGCAGTTTCCCAGCAACATTGCCCCCTTTCCCAGCAGCACGGCGCCCACCTGTGCGGTGACACCGCCCTCTTCTTACGCCTACACCCGTTTGAACACGCCTGACACGTCCATTCAGGATTTTGCCTTTTCATATTGCAAACCCAGCACCACGCTCAACAGCCACCGCATGACCTGTGTGGCCTCCACGGCGCTGCTCACGGGCCGTTGCGGCGGCTACGAACCCATCGCCTTGTGGTCCCTGGGCCTGACGTTTTCCACGGCGCGGCGGGTTTATTCGGGCGGGGCATGGGCTGTGAAGGAGGGGGCAGCGGCCAAATCCTGGCGCACCTATTCCTTCAAATTGAGGGACATTTACACGCGGGGTGTGATGGACAACGAGCAGTTCACCGCCTGCGCCGGGGCATCGGCGGGCACGGACGACCCTCAAAACGGCTGTCCCGACGCCTTTGACGTGCTGGGCCGCTTGTGTTCCTGCAACTGCACCCCCGATGGTCTGGACAACGACGCGAACGCCGTGATTGACGAAGAGTGTATCTCTGGCATCGACAGTGACGCCGACGGCAACGTGGGTAATCCGGCCACGGGTTGTGAATGACATCCGAACCGATCCGGACAGCTCAGGAGGCCATGTTCGCGCGATTTAGTCATTTTAACGACGAAATAGCCTTGCTTTTGGTGGATACAGGCGGGTCTGGCCAAAAAATCCGCCCAAAATATTTTTCTGGAAATTTTTGTTAGGCCGGGTTATGGGGCGGGTAAACACCAGAGGCATGTTGTCTGCCCGCAAGAAAAAATGGCTCCGGTTGGGTGGGTTTGCCCTCGCCCCCACCCTCATCGCGGGCACGGTCATGGCTCTGGCGGCATCTGCCGCCGCAATTGTGGCCCGCAGCCAGATGCAACTGGTGATGGATTCACAGGATCAGCTCGAAGCCCTTTATGTGGCCGAGACGGGCCTGAACTCCCTGTTGACAGCCCGCTACAAAAACCCGGCCAACATGTGTTTTCCCTTCACCAACAATGGCAACGCGGCGCCAGATGAGGGATATACCTTCCCCGACCCGGCGGCCAACCCCAATGACGCCAGCGTCGCCAAGGGCAGCCTGCACAGTTGCGCCTGGGTCACCAGTCCGGGGCCGGGTGTGAGCGCCGTCTGCAACGCCTACGACGAAAAAATCCTGCCCTTCAATGTCACGGCGCCTGCGCCGTTTCAGGGTCCCTTGGGGCTGGTGCCCAACGACGATACCTATCCGGGCAGTTTCAAACCCCTGGCCATTTGGCCGGTGACGGCAGGCGCGGCAGACCTGCGGGGGCCCATGAACACCTCCGGCCTGGACCAGTGGCTCAATCTGGAAACCCCCAACGCGGGGGATCTTAACGCCACATGCACCAAGTCGGGCAACGACTGCACCAGCGCGGGCAACAAAATCAAGCGTCGGGCACAAATGGCGCTCTTTAATATCTGCAACGACCCGCAGGATTGTGTCACCCCTCCTTGCCCCCAGAGCGCCCCCATGTTGCAGGTGGTGACGGTGGGCGAAGTGCAGCGCGGCGACAAGGTGTACCGCCGGGCCGTGGCGGTGGACATCACCAACCCCTGGATGTACTCCGGCGTGATTGACAAATATGTGGACATCACCCTGATGTGGAACGCGGAAATCCGCGGCCCGCTGCATGTCAACGGCATCTGCGACCAGGAACTCACAAGGCAGGATTGCTCGGCCTTTTTTGCCTACAACGCAGGCATTTCCCTGGGTGTGGGGGCGCTGTGGGCCGACTTTGACAGCGTGGTGAGTGTGAGTTTCCCCGAAGATCCCCTCAACCCCGACGACATCCGCAGCGACCTGCCCGCTATCATGCAGACCATTGTCTGCGATCTGCTGGGGGCGCCCGCCTGCGACGTGAGGTTTGTACACTTGCCGGTGAAAATCCCCATTCCCGGTGTGCGCTGGCAAACATTCGAAGACCGTCTGATTCAGCTTTATGTGGGGGCGGCGGGGGCCTATGGCGGCGACGCGGGCGGCGCGGGCGCGCCAGACAGGTGGCTGAGCCGTCGGCGCAATTTCTATGGCAGTTCCTCGTTGTACAACGATGAAGAATCAGACCTGGAGCACAGCGGCGGCGGGTGGTCGTGGAGTTGCGCCGACGCCAGTTATGTGAGCATTGTGCCCCACGGCGTGAACCGGCGCTGGGCCGACGGCCCGTGGAAGTTCATCCGCACCTGCGCGTCCGAGGCCGAGGCCATCTCCTGGAATCCTGGCACCTTCTTTGACGTGATGGCCAACACCAGCGGGGTCTCGGAAAAATCAGGCCCTGATTACCGCAACCAGTCCATGGACCTGGAACTGGTGTGGGTCTATACGGGGCTGAACTTTGACAACATTTTGGGGGGCACCTGCAACCTCAGCAACCTGGGGGCCTGCATCGGCACCTGGGTGGATTATCCCAAGTTTGGGTTCATCGGCTCGCATCTCTTCAACAGCAACAACGGCAACGCGGCCAACGCCTTTTTTGTAGACGGCCACGTGGCCATGGGTGAACCCACACCCTGGCATTCCTGCGGCCCCAACAGCGGCGGGTTGTTCGGCATCCTGAACTGGGACATCTGTCTGGTGATCGGCCCTTGGGTGCTGTTCGGCTTTACCATTCTGCCGCAGATTCTCATCGGCATGCCCCACTGGCACGTGGGCTGGGTGAAGATTCAGGGTGAGATGCTCATCAATGGCCAGTTGCATCTGAGCGACAAGATCACGGTCGAGGGCGGCTCCATTTACGCCACCGATCTCATCCAGAAGGCAGGCTCCAGCGGCCTGAAAATCACTTTTGACATCTTGGCGTTCATCCTGCAGATCATCAAATGTATTTTCTTCGGCTGCGCGGACCTGTGTATTCCCCTGGTGGGTCTGTGTCTGTTCAGCGACATCATTTATGGTGTGCTGGTGGCCATTTTCGGCTCTTTGACCATCACGCTGGCCGAGCACGACGTGACGCTGCAACTCATTGGCGGCAACGCCAGTATTCCCAACAGTGGTTTGATGTACACGCGCAAAGGCTTTACTTATAAAGCCGCCAGCTCTGTGACGTTTACGGCCATCATGGCCATTTTGAGTCTGGACAGTCTGCTGGGGGGCTTCTTCAGTTTCGGTCTTGGGTTTGAAATCGCCAACGGACGGTTGCAACTGGACGACGGCGGCACCATCGCCGCCAATGGTGTGGCCGCCAACCAGAACGACGGCAACATCATTCTGGAAGGCTCCAAAGACATTGACGTGCAGGTGAAGGACGTGAACGGCAACGGCAAACGGGTGGGTTACCTGTTCTCCGAGGGCCGCATTCGCACACAGGAAATCGGCGAGGAATACAAAACCATCCTGGGTTTCAACACCGACGAAACCACCGGCAACGCCCGCGGTGTGTTCATCGGCAATCAGGCGTTTCAGGGCCGCGATGACTGTGTGTTCCATGATCTGGACACACCGGTTTCGGCAGACGGCGTATCGCGCATCGGCCCCTATGAGAACGCCACCAGCTGTCTCATCAACTATGGCCTGGACATCCTCACCGGCGGTTTTGCTGACTTTGTGCAGAAGCGCAACCTGCATATTCAGGGCCACGTGTTCACCGGCAAAATCCACAGCCAGATCGCTTCGGACATGATCATTCAGCAGGACAGCAGTGTGCTGGCGGACATCATCAACACCAACTACGTGTTTGACTCCGGCAACATGCTCATGAACTACTATGAGGTGATTCCGCCCCAGTAGTTTTTCGCCAGCGTGTTCGGGGAGGGGCCGGGTTATCTGACTTGGCCCTTTTTTATTGGCCCGGTGGGTCTTACCATTACAAATAGCTCCTATGTTTCGCCCCAAAAAACCTCTCGCTTTTCTGGCTCTGCTGCTGAGCCTGTTCGGGTTGACCTTCACCACCGTATACCTGCTGGTGCGCCGGGCGTCAGACCGGGCTGAGCCGGAAGAATTTCTGGTGGCCATGGTGAAGGACGAGCCCATCACCAAGCTCCAGTTCATGGCCACGCAAAACCGCCTGCTGCTGGCCAAGATGGGCTCTGAAGGCGTGGTGCGTGGCACCGACACGTTCAACCTGCGTCTTCAGGCGTTTGACAGTCTGGTGAAAGACCTGGTGCTGAAACAATGGGCCAGGGAGGAGGGGTTGGTGAAAGGCCCCATGGCCGATGTGCAGATCCAGAAAATGGCGCTCAAAAAAATTGACTCACTGAAGGCGCGCATCGAAAAAACCTATAACACCGACAACCCCGACGCTTATTTTGAAGAGTTCGTGAAACGCTCCGGTTTCGCCAACACACAAGCTTTTCTGGAAGACGCCAAAATGGCCCTGCTGGAGCAGGAAATGGCCAAGCAGATGTTTCCCGACGTGCCCCTGAACCGGGGCGAGGTGTTGAACACCCTGCCGGTGGCCCGGGCGCGTCAGGTG
>CAYJOG010000198.1:0-5842 GCA_964371695.1 uncultured bacterium | reverse complement strand
CCATCGCTGCTGTCATAGTGCGGTGGGGACACCGCACCTACTCCTCATTTTTAAATAAATGAACCACTAACCCAGGTGCAGCAACTCAGGAAAATCCCGTGCGCCGTGGCGTGTGTGTTTTCGGAAATAAAAAAAGTCACCGCCTCATGGATGTCCCTGTCGGCCAGAAAACGGCGAATGACCGGCTTGTGCTTCACCGTTTGGCGGATTGCCGGATGCCTTCGCGCAGGCTCTCAAAAAAAGCGGCGTCGGCTGGCCCGGCAGGGGCAGAAGCCGCTCCGCTGAGCAGCAGGTTGCGCAAGCGGGTGCGGTCCTGATCTTTGCGGATCAGGGTGCGCACATATTCGCTGCTGGTGCCATAACCCCGTTGTGTCACCTGCTCGTCCACAAAGGACTTGAGGGAATCCGGCAGGGAAATGTTCATGGTGTTCATGGTCAAAGGATAGAGGGCATGACAAAAATTGGCAAGAAAACGGGCTGCCCATAGGTTTTATACTGAAACCACCGTGATTGAAGTCATCACCAAAATTCATCTGGAAAAGGTGAAGGGCTGGTTGTCGGCGGGGCGCGCCGCCGTGGCCCTGGCCGACATGGAAGAAACCGAAGGGTTTGTGCCGTTTCCCAGGTCCAACGTGCAGCGGCTGGTGAACGGTTTTAACCTGCTGCACCTGCGGCCAGAGTGGCGTCTGGACGCCTACGTGTGGCGCTCCACCACCATGGGGGGCAGTCTGCTGATGCCCCGTGGGCGGGATTTCCCCACACTGACGCCCGAAGAATTGCCCAACCCCACCGTGCCCCCTGGCGCCAAGCCCTGGCTCAGTCGCTGCGCCCACCACGCCCTGGCGATGATCGCTGGAGACGGCACGCCGGAGTCTTTTTTGCAGGCCAGCCTGCTCAGCCGCGAGCTGGACGAAATCGGCGCTTTTTTTGAAACCCAGCGCTGGCACGAACACCAGATTGTGGACCGCGTGCCCGAACTGCCCGAACCCTCGGAATTCGATCCGGTGGACGCCGCGCTGGTGGTGCGGTTTCCCTATCCCATTGACCTCACCCCCCGTGTGCGTCAGAGCGTGCGCGGCGTAGAGGTGATTTTTTACACCGCCCACCCCAACGAGCCGGGCCAGTTGTTCCGCTTCAACGACCGTTATGTGCGGGGTCGGGGATATTGTTTCATCAGCTCTCAAACCCTGGTGGTGGACGTAAAAAAATCCCGCCGGGCGCTCACCGAAGGCGAAGAGCCATCCCGCCCCGCCGGCAACGAAACCGAAGTGGTGCAGGTGGGCGCACAGGGGTAATCAGCCGTGCGCTGCAACGGTTTCAATTTCTCGGATTAGGCTATCGCTCTCAGCCTCTGAGTAAACCTTGAGCGATTTTGGGACCATGCCAAGAATCCCTCTCGCTTTTTTGAAGGCTTCGTGTAGCTGAGCGTTTTGGGGTTCTCCCAAAAGCAAATAGACCCTCACATCCGTGAGGGCTTCTTCGATACTGATCATTTGTCCCAGCTTGAGTTGGGCTTTTTCAATGATGTTTTCTTCGTTGGCCAGATCAAAAGAAAGGGGTTCAATACAGTGAAAGAAACCGTTTTTCACAGCGTGATGGAACTCATAGGGAACATTGCTTGAAGTCAGAACAGATTTTGGAATGAATGAGAGACCAGGGTTTCGATTTTCCAGAAGATGGCTGAAGTCTCTCCAGATTTCCGACTCTTTCCTGTGTTTTTTTTCGGGCTGAGGCTCATGCTTCGTCACCATCCGGTCAAACAGCGCCTCCAGGGTTTTCTGGGGGTTTTCTGTCAGGCCAGCACCAGGCGGGGACCACTGAAAAGAGCTGTCATCATGGGGCAGTATTTTATGGGCGATGGTCATGATGGTTTTGTCGTCAGAAAACCCAAGCTGGTTTTTCTGGGTGGTTTCCAATGCTTTAAACGCATCGCAAATCCCTTTAACTCTACTTTGCAGTTTGTTGCCTTTTGTCCCTGCCGACGGATAAACCTTGCTGACTCTGGTGGTCTTGCCCTTGGCACGCACAAAATGGATCTCCGGGGCGCAAAGGGCGACAGCCACGTTGACAAACTCTCCCGTGGTCGTGTCATGCGCATACCGCAGAATGGTATAGGTGTAAGCGATTTTTTTTGTCACGAAAGCACCCTCCGCACCTCTGAGATGCTAGCCCCTATATTGTCGCGCTGATTCTGGATTTCTTTAATTGTTTCACAAACTTTGTCTGACGCCTCTCCCCATTCTTCGGGTATCGCCCTGGCGTACTCCGCCAGACGCTCGTCCGTAATTTTGCTTGTCCATGCACTTTGAAACCGGTCCAGAGAAATGTTTTTGCCTCTCAGTATCGGGAAGAAAAGGTGTCCGTGGACGTCTTTGGACTGGGGTGACAAGCTGCCAATTTCCCATGGGGGTTTCCAACCCAGTAAATGTGTGAAACAAAGTTCATGATCCAGCGGCACGATGGATTTGCCGTCAAAAAGACAGTTTGGGTTTTCAGGCCGCCTGTCTGGGTTGAGTGTAAAAAGGTCGAAAGCGAAAATTTCCGCTGCAGTTTCGTAGGAATTTTTTGTCAACCTGTCAGCCGAAGCCCAAGTGGTAAACCCATTGGGACTTTTTTTTGACCCAAAGGCGACGGGACTGCTCTTTTGGGCGATGTCTTTGAATTCCTGATCAGGAATGTGCTCCCAGAACGCACGGTCCATCCTGACCAAAAATGGCTCAGACGCATTCAGCCCAAGGTCTATTGCCAAGCAAGCGACAAGCGCTTCCATGGCCAGTGCTGTTACTTTTCTTTCACACTTGGCCGAAAACTTGACAACCACTTCCACTTCCTCGCTCGAAGCCCGCTGACAGGCCATAAGGCTCGGCTTGGTTTTTCCGCTGTTCATGAAACGGTCAAAACGTATGGGAGTTACTTCATCCAGCATTTGGAGCCGCTGATTTTGACACAACTTTTAATCCAAAAGGCTTCGTTTTTAACCAAGCAGGAAAATAGCTACACCGTGTTCCCAAAAAGGAACAGATACATGCCTGATAAAATAAGAGTTCTCAAGCCCTCCCCCGGCCCAGCCGGTTTGCCCATGTCCGCGTCACCCCCCGTGCCGTTGAAGCTGCTTCTGGTTGAAGACCAGGAGGACGACGCGTTTCTGCTCACGCGGCATCTGAGCAAGGGCGGCTACGACCTCAGCACTCACCGCGTGTGGGACGCCCCCGGCCTGCGACAGGCCCTGGCGCGAGGCCCCTACGACCTCATTCTTTCCGACTTTTCCATGCCCGGTTTCAGCGGCTTGGCGGCGTTGCAGATTGTGAAGGAAATGGGCCTGGACACGCCATTCATGGTGGTGAGCGGCAGCATCGGTGAAAACACGGCGGTGGAACTGATGCTGGGCGGGGCCAGTGATTACATCATGAAGGACAACCTCACGCGCCTGCTGCCCGCCGTGGCCCGCGAGTTGAACGAAGCCCGCCAGCGGGCCGAGCGCAGGCGTATGCAAAAAAATCTGGAACTGGTGCAGCGCCTCACCAGCGGCGTGACGGGCGAGGATTTTTTTCCGGCGCTCACGTCTCAGTTGGGGGGTCTGCTGAAGGCCTCGCGCATTTATGTGGCGCGCCTTTTGCCCAGCCCCACCCCCAGGGCCGACGTGCTGAGTGTTTTTCCGGAACAGCCCAAACCGGCCCAGCCCTTTGACCTGCCCGCAGCGTTTTTTGAGGCGCTCAAAACCGGCCAGCCGGTGTTGCACGGCCCCGGTGCGGAACAGGCCCCGGAACTGCCCTGTCCCTTTGGCCCGGTGGTGGGGGAAAGTTTCATGGCCGCGCCATTCCCCGATGAAGACCAGACCCCCCTGGGTTTTCTGGTGGTGGAAAAATCCGCCGCCGCCACGCCCGACGCGCTGAACCTTTCCACCCTCGACATTCTCGCGGCGCGGGCGGGGGCCGAGCTGAAACGCCTGCGCATGACCGAAGACCTGCGCCTGAGTCAGGAGCGTTTTGAACTGGCGGTGACGGCCATGGGAGACGGCCTGTGGGACTGGAATCTGGTGACCGAGGAGGTGTATTACTCACCCCGCTGGAAGGAGCTCATGGGCTTGGCGGAACACCCGGTGAGCAACTCCATCATCGAGTGGCTGGGGCGGGTTCACCCCGACGAACGCGACGCCCTGCGCGAAGACCTGGAGGCCCACCTCAAGGGCCTGTTGCCGCATTTTGAGCGGGAGCACCGGGTGCTGCACCGCAGCGGGTCTTATCGCTGGATGACCAGCCGGGCGCTGGCGGCCCGCGACGAAAACGGCGAGCCGCGCCGCATGGTGGGTTCGGCCACCGACATCACCATGCGCAAAAAAGCCGAGCAGCAGATCATGCACGACGCGTTTCACGACGGCCTCACCACGCTGCCCAACCGGGCGCTTCTGCTGGAGCGCCTGACCCAGGCCCTGCGCCATGCCGTGCCAAAACGCCGGGGCCGCGTGGCGGTGATGGTGCTGGACTTGGACCGGTTTCAGCTCATCAACGACAGCCTGGGGCATTTGTGGGGAGACCAGTTGCTGATTGCCGCCGCCCGGCGGTTTGAGCAGGCCACACCCCAGGGCGCCACGCTGGCGCGGCTGGGGGGCGATGAGTTCGCCCTGCTGCTGGATGAAGCCCGCACCGAAAAAGACGCCCAGCGCATGGCCGAAAAACTGCTGGCATCACTGGCGGAGCCGTTTGCTTTGGCCGAGCAGGAAGTGCGCCTGAGCGCCAGCGTGGGGGTGGCCCTGTGCGGCGCTCAGGGCATGGGGGCCGAGGAACTGCTGCGCAACGCTGATCTGGCGATGTATCAGGCCAAGGCCACGGGCAAGGCCCGGAGCGTGGTGTTCGACCCCGGCCTGCACACCCAGGCCATGCACCGCCTGCGCATAGAAACCGACCTGCGCCGGGCGCTGGAGCGCAACGAACTGGTGGTGGCGTTTCAGCCCATCGTCAACCTGCAAAACGGCGCACCCACGGGGTTTGAGGCGCTGGTGCGATGGCAGCATCCCGAACAGGGCCTGCTCATGCCCGGCCAGTTCATTCCCCTGGCCGAAGAAACGGGTTTGGTGGTGCCACTGGGATTGGTGGTGATGATGCAGGCGGCCATGGCCATGCAGCAGTGGCGGCTCATCTGGCCCCACATGGTTGACTGGACGGTGGCGGTGAACCTCTCGGCCCGTCAGGTGAGTCTGCCCACGCTGGCGGAGGAGGTGCGCCGGGTGCTCACCGAAAGCGGCCTGCCTCCCAGAAACCTGCGATTGGAAATCACCGAAAGCGTTTTGCTTGAAAACGCCCACACGGCGGCCGGGCTGCTGCAGGAACTGAAAACCATGGGGGTGAACATCAGCCTGGATGACTTCGGCACGGGTTACAGCTCGCTGCATTACCTGCACCAGTTGCCCATCGACACGCTGAAGATGGATGGTGTTTTCACCCGCAGCCTGCAATACCCGGCCCAGGGGGGGCACATCACCCGCACCATTCTGGAGCTGGGGCGCAACCTGGGCATGCGCGTGGTGGCCGAGGGCATCGAGACCCGCGAGCAGTGTGATCACCTGCGGGCGCTGGGCTGCGAGCTGGGGCAGGGTTTTTTGCTGGCTGAGCCGATGATGGAAGAAGACGTGACCCGGCGGCTTAATGAAGGTGTGCCGCTGGTGGATTCCAAGACCGTGGGATAGCTTGGCCACCTCCAACTCGACCACCTGGAAACACCTCTCTTTTTGAGTGGGCGCGACGCCCCTGTCGCGCCACGACCATCCTGGAGTAGGGGCGGGGTCCCCCACCCGCCAAAAAAAAAAAGGTTTTTTTTAGTAAAGTCGGTTGTTTTGGATGGGTTT
>CAYJOG010000197.1:0-5894 GCA_964371695.1 uncultured bacterium | reverse complement strand
CCACAAACACCGCGTCATCGGCCAGCAGCACGGTTTTCTGACGGTGGCCATCGGCACTGCCGGCGCGCAGGCGGGGGTCGGGGGCGGGGGCGTCGGCGCTGGGCAGCGGCAGGGCGTGACGCACCGCCGCGCCGGGCTCGATGGCCTCCACCGCCAGCGCAATGGCCCGCACCACCGTGTCGTCGGGGTCGCGGGAGCGGTGCAGCAGGGCCGTGAGGGCCTCTTTGGCATCGCTGCCAAAAAGGGCCAGCGTGCCCGCCACCAGCGTGGCCATGGCCCCGTCGGTTTCATCCAGCAGGGCAGCCAGAGACGCCACCACACCCGGCTCTGGCGGGCCGGTGCGCCCCAAGGCCCACACGGCGGCCTTGGACACGTCCCCATCGGGGTCTGACAGCATCTTCACCAGTTCGGGCTGGGCCGCCCGTGCGTCGGGGCCAATGCGCCCCAGACCAGCGGCAGCAAACAGCCGCACATCTTTTTGACTGTCCGCAAGCGCCTTGATGAGGGCGGGCGCGGCCTCAAACCCAAGGGGCCCCACCTTGCCCAGCGCCCAGATCACCGACCGGCGCACCGCCGGATCGGGTTCGTCGGCCCGTTTGATCAGCGCGGGCACCGCCAGCACCGCCCGTGGCCCCAGCCAGCCCAAGCCCTGGGCGGCGGATTGTCGCACCAAGGCGCTGGAATCCCGCAGCGCCGTGCCCAACGCCCCCAACACACGGTCGCCATCGGGGCACACGCGGCGCAGGGCGCCCACGGCGGCGACGCGGACTTCTTCTTCGGGGGCTTTCGTGGCGCTGATGAGTTCGGGCAGGGCTTCTTCTGCCAGGGTTTCCAGCAGCCCCAGCGCACCGGCGGCGGCGGCCTTGACATCGCGGTCAGAGTCCCGCAGTAGCTCCCGAAGCGGCCCCACGGCCTGCTGGCCCACGTTTTTTCCCAAAAGCGCCGTTTCGCTGACAGCCGAAAAACGGACGTTGGCATCCTCGGATTTCAGCCGAGAAAGCAGGTCTTCCAGGTTGGCCTGCATGGGCCAAGATTATCACAAGTCCTGAAGCCGTTTTTATCAACCCAAACCGTGAACAGGCTTTTGGCCCGCTCCTGATGTGTTAACTTATTTCACATGCAGTTAAAGGACCTATTTGAACAGTCCAGGGCCAAAAAGCGGCCTTTGGTGAGTTTTGAGGTGTTCCCCCCCAAGGCCGAAAACGGCCTGGAAAAACTCTATGAACACCTGGACGCGTTTCGGGAACTGGACCCGGCTTTTGTCTCGGTGACCTATGGCGCGGGGGGCAGCACACGGGCCTTTACCCTGCTCATCGCCAGTCATCTGGTGAAGCACGGTTTCCAGGCCATGGCGCACCTCACCACTGTGGGCAGCACGCAAGAGGAAATCCGGGCAATTCTTCAGGAACTGCGCCGGGCAGGTGTTGAAAACGTCATCGCCCTGCGCGGCGACCCGCCCCAGGGCATGGACCGTTTCGTGGCCCAGGCGGGAGGGTTCGCCCACGCGGGTGAACTGGTGAGCTTCATGCAGTCGGCGTTCAAGGGTGAGTTTGGCATTGCCGTGGCGGGTTACCCCGAAGGCCATGTCGAAGCAGAAAGCCTGGAGAAAGACCTGCACTATCTGGCCCAAAAAGTGGCCGCCGGGGCGCAGATGGTGATTACCCAGCTTTTTTTCGAGAACGACGTGTTTTTTGATTTTGTGGCCCGCGCCCGGGCGGCTGGCATCACCGTGCCCATCAGCGCGGGCATCATGCCGGTGAACAATCCGGGGCAAGTCAAGCGCATCACACAAATGTGCGGGGCGAAGTTTCCCGCAGAGCTGGAACAGGCCCTGGAGGCCGCCGGCGACAAAGCCGAGGAAGTGGGCACCGACTGGGCGGTGAAACAGATCAAAGGTCTGCTGGCGCGGGGCGTGGACGGCATTCACCTCTATACCATGAACCGCCCCCGCCAGACCGCACGGGTGATGGCGCTGTCGGGGTTGAAGTAACACGTCATCGTTCCCTCTCCCCGCTCCCGCTGGAGAGAGGAAAAAAACCTGCCCGCTGCCTGCACTTCAATTTCTGAAAACACACTTATCCGGCTTCCCCCATGCGTGTCCTCCTCCAACGGGTTTCTGCGGCATCGGTGACGGTGGAGGGCCAGATCGTGGGGCGCATCGGGCCGGGTGTGGCCCTGCTGGTGGGGGTGGGGCCGGGCGACAGTCAGGCCGAGGCCAGCCAACTGGCCGAAAAAATCGCCCACTGCCGGATATTCGCCGATGAGGCGGGCAAGATGAACCGTTCGTTGCTGGACGTGTCGGGCGGGGCCTTGGTGGTGAGCCAGTTCACCCTGTTTGCCGACACCCGAAAGGGCCGCCGCCCCTCCTTTACCGGTGCCGCCCCGCCCGATCAGGCCCGCGAACTGGTGGATTTTTTCGCCAAAGAACTGACCCGCCTGGGGATTTCACCCGTGGCGCAGGGGATGTTCGGGGCGCACATGCTGGTGGAAATCCACAACGACGGCCCGGTGACGCTGTGGCTGGATACTGCGGATTGACAGACAACCGTGCTGTAGCGGTATGAAGTTTTTGTTTGAGATGGCTTCCCGCTTTTGCGGCAGTCCAGTTGAAACAAAAACCTCTCCCTGTTCCTTCTCCCGTCGCAGATGGGAGAAGGTGGCGCGGTGGAGTAGGGCGGGCGTCCCGCCTGCCTGAGCGCGAAGCGCGAAACCGCCGGGCATTAATAAAAAAGACAAAAAACCTTATTCGGTTTTTGTTTCTTTAAAGGTTGCCCTCACCCGGCAGTGACCAGCCCAGGCTGGTCACTGCCACCCTCTCCCATTCTGCGGACGGGAGAGGGAAAAGAAGGGCCTTTTCTTTTTCCGGCCTCCAACCACCAACATCCAACAACCAACCAGCAATTTCCAACCTCCAAAAATCTGACCGCCATGAACAGGGAAGTCTGCATCCCTGTTTTTGGGCCTTGACTTGGATGTTGCGCGCCATTAAGGTTATTGAGACGCGATTTCAATAAATGCGCGAATCACCGATTCAGGAGTTGTTCCCATGTCCCATCATTTTTTATCCCCCCGGCGTGTTCTGGCCGTTTTTGGTTTAGCTGGCCTTTTTCTGACGGGGGCTGCCAGTTTATTCCCTTCCTCCCCGTCCGCCAAGGCGGCGGACTCACCCCAATTGGCCCCGTCCGTGGGTTTGGCTGTCGGCTCAAGGGAAAAATCCCCGATTTTTCTGCCCTTTCTGAGCAGGCGCGGTGTCCCCACGGCGCACAACCCAAAAGAAAAACAAGAGGTTTCCGCCCTTCACGGCGGTGTGGACACCGCCGCTACTCCCGCAAAATTTGCGGACAGCCCCTCCATGCTGGCCAAAGCTGAAAAAAGCCAAAAAATGGCCAAAAAAGCCCCCAGCAAGGCCAAAAAAGCTGAAAAAGACGTCAAATCCACCAAAAAATCAGTAAAAAAAGCCAAATCCGGCCCCACCAAAAATGCCAAGTCCACCGGGGATCTGCCGGTCATCACCGTGGTGGGCTCCAAAAAACGGGCGCGGGGCCTGCCCGGCTCGGCCAGTTTTGTGGAGGCCAAAGAAATCCAGAAACACGCCACCGATGACGTGGCCAAGATTCTCAAGTCCGTGCCCGGCGTGTTTGTGCGCGAAGAAGACGGCAACGGCCTGTTGCCGGGCATCAGCCTGAGGGGGGTGGACAGCGGCCGCAGCGCCAAGGTGACCATCATGGAAGACGGCATATTGGTGGCCCCTGCCCCCTATAGCAGCCCCAGCGCCTATTACACCCCCACGGTGGGGCGCATGTCGGGCCTGGAGGTGCTCAAGGGCAGCAGCCAGATCAAATACGGCCCCCACACCACTGGCGGCGTCATCAACTATCTCAGCACCCCCATTCCCACCCAATATGCCGCGCGGGTGGCTTATCGTCTGGGCAGCTTCAACGAGAGCCAGTTGCACATGACAGTGGGCGACAGCCTGCCCCGGGGCCAGAACCGCCTGGGTTATCTGGTGGAGCTTTACCGGCGCTCCAGCGATGGTTTCAAAAAACTGGACCACACCGGCTTTTTGCAGGGTTCCGCCGACGCCAACACCGGCTTCAGCAAAATCGAGCCGATGATCAAGTTGTCTTATCAGTGGGGCGGCAAGCGTTATCAGAAGCTGGACCTGAAATGGGGCCTCAGCGACCTGAAAAGCCACGAGACCTATCTGGGCATCACCACGGCGGATTTCCGCAAGGATTCCCGCCGCCGCTACGCCGCCAGCGCCTTTGATTATTTCCCCACGCTGCATCATCAGGTGTCGCTGAAGCATCAGATTCAGAACAGTGAACGCACCGACACCACCACCACGGTTTATTACAACAAGTTCCGCCGCAGTTGGTTCAAACATGACGGCCCCATCAACAGCGCCGCCCCGGCCACGCTGGCGGTCATCAAAGGCTTGGCCGACGGCACGTGGACCTACACCAACAACAACCGCATCTATTCCGCCCAGGGGGCAGAAACCGTGGTGCGCCACACGGCGGGCAAGGGCAGCACCCAACACGGCCTGGAACTGGGCCTGCGTTTTCATCAGGACAAAGAGCGGCGGATACAGAACCAGACCGTGTACACCATCAGCGGGTCTTCGGCCACGGGCCAGCCGGGGCCATTCATCACCAACACCGTCACCGGCGCGCCGGGCAGCAAAGACAACCAGTTGCGCGAAACCACCAGTCTGGCGCTTTACCTGCAAGACACCGTGACCCATGGCCGGTGGAAGGTGACCCCCGGCGTGCGGGCCGAGTGGCTGAACATGGACTACGCCGATTACAACAAGACCAACCCCGCCAAACCCTGGGAGCGTACCGCCAGCGCGGACTTTGGCATGTTGGCGGCGGGAGTGGGGGCCACCTATAAGGCGGGTGGTTACTGGAGCCTGCTGGGGGGTCTGCATCAGGGGGTGTCCCCACCTGGACCAGACGGGGCCACCGGCGGTGATCGCGCCCGGCCCTTTACTCCCAGCGCCAACCTGGAACAGGAAAAAGCCCTGAGCCTGGAACTGGGGGCGCGTTATGAAGACGCAAAGCGCCAACTCACCGCCGAGGCCGTGTTCTTTCGCACTGATTTCAACGACCTGGTGGTGACGGGCAACGCCGGTGCGGGGGGCATTGCCGGTGTGACGTTCAACGGCGGCGACATCCTCACGCAGGGGCTGGAATTTTCACTGGCCTTTGACCCGGCCACCGCCGCACACCGTCAATACAAAAATCCCTGGACACTGGCGCTCACCCTTACCGACGCCACCATCGAAGATTCCAGCGCCGTGACGGGGGGCATTTTTTCTGGCGGCAAAAAAGGGGCCGAGGTGCCCTATGTGCCCCGCACACAGTTGCAGGTGGGCAGCGAATGGGAATGGGAAAAATGGGGTTTTTCGGTGGACGCCGCCCACACCAGCGCCATGTGGAGCACGGCGGGCAACACCACCAGCGCCACCGATGAGCGCATCGGCAAAACCGACGCCTATACCACGGTGGATGTCTCTGGCCATGTGAAAATCGGCAAAAACCAGACCGTGAGCCTGGACCTGCAAAACCTGTTCGACAAGGAGTACATCGCGGTGCGCCACCCCCTTGGCCCCCGGCCCGGCAAGCCCTTTACGGCGCTGCTGGGTTTTGAATGGAAGTATTGAGTCTGGCTGTTGTATAGGGCGCAGCCGGAAAACTTGGAGCCGGCGGGTTTTTGCCCGCCGGTTTTTTTTCAAAAGCAGGAAGTTGAAGTTTGGACGTTGGACGCTGGCGGATGGAGGTCGGTGGCTGGAAATTGTTGGAGGCTGAAAAAAGAAAAAAACCTCTACCGCCCTCGCCGTCATTCCCGCGAAAGCGGGAATCCAGTTGAAACAAAAACAACACACCTTT
>CAYJOG010000196.1:0-5902 GCA_964371695.1 uncultured bacterium | reverse complement strand
CCCCCCCCCCCCCCCCCCCCCCCCCCCCCCCCCCCCCCCCCCCCCCCCCCCCGTCTCCGGGGCTTTCAATCAGGGCCTGCCAGGGGCGGTTCTGATCTTTGAAACCCAAACGGGCCAGGGCGTGCGCCAGGGCTTTTTCTTCGGCTTGCGGCCCCGGTGCGGGGGCGTGGAAAAGCAACGCGCCATAACGGTGATCGCGCCGGAACAACAGGGGGCCCAGACCCTGACCGTCTGCAAAAGCCCACAGACCCACACGGCCCCGGTCCACGCCGGGTTGTTTCAGCAGCCAGTCTTGCGCCAGCAAGCGGGCCTGCACCCACCACTGCAACTTCTGACGAAAGGCCCAGAACACCGGCGCGGCCCAGGGGTCTGCCGAGGGGGCCGTCTGGGCCGCCTGCTGAAACAAAAGCCCCAGGCGCACCCGTTCGGCCACCGGGGCCAGATAATCCCCCGGCGACACACCACTCAGCAGCAACACCGCAAAACCGGCCCGCGCCAGCGCCACGGCGGCCTCGCGGGCGGCGGTGTCGCCCTGGGGCGCGTCCACCACCACCGCCGGGCGCTGGGGGGCACCCGCCGGGGGGGCAAACCACAGGCCATTCAAAACCTGACCCCCCGGCAAGGCAAGGGAAAATGTCTGGGGACTCAGGTCTGGCGCAAGGGGGGCGGGCAAGGGAGCAAGTTCCACCACCGGCGCAAGGCCGGGGTCGCGGCCAAACACCTCGGTCACGGGCAGCGGCGCAGCCATCAATGGGCGCAGGAACAAGCCCAGCAGCAACCATGTGCTCGCCAGTCCCACACCCCACCAGCCCACCAGCGAGATTCGCCACTGGCACAGAGGCCGAAATCGCAACCGTTCAAACCCGGCGCTGAAAAAGGATGGTTTCAAACAAGCGATCCTTTCCGGCCACAAAGACCCGCCCCACGGGGCGCAGGGAGTTTCACCCATGGCCGGGCCTCGCGCAACGGCAGTTTTTCCAGAGCCTGTTTTTAATATCCGTCAATTGAATTGGGGTGCGGCAGCACCCCCACCTCCGTAGTGCTCTACCAATTCCGAAAATGCTCTAGCGGGGTGTTTATCAAACACCCTGCTATTTAAAAATGAGGAGTAGGTGCGGTGTCCCCACCGCACCAATACAGCAGCAATGAGGACATCGCTGCTACGTATTTCATTCCAGATGAACCACTGTCGCATCCTGAACAAGGTGTGGAGCAGATGCGTTACGTCGCCGCGATCAGCAACTCTTCTGCATTGTTTGGTGGGCGCAGACCATCTGGCCTGTCGGCAAAGTAACGCTGGGCAAGCGTGGCTGCCGATATGTGCTGCACGTCTCTAAAGCCAGCTTCACCGGCCAATGCCATGATCTCCGGGGGCGTGAAGAAACTGATAAAGGGCGTCCCGCTTGCCTGTGCGCCCTTCTGCGACATTTCAAGTCCGGGACGCACCTCGGGGTCTGCAAGCTCAAAGGGCAAGAGGAATGACATGGCTAGGATGGAGCCAGGGACCAATTCGGCAACCTGGCGCAGCTTGGCCGCAATTGCATCTTTGGTGAGGTACATGCTGACACCCATGGAGGCCACAACTGTCGGCTGGTTAGCTTCGAAGCCGACGGGGGCCAATTGCTCCCACCATGTTTCGCCTGCTTCAAAATTTACCGGAACAAGCCGCAGCCAGTCGGGGATACCCAAACCAAGCTCAATCAAACGCTGGCGCTTCCAGGCTTGAGGACCGGGCTGATCGACTTCGAACACCCTGAGCCTTGAGGCGATTTCAGGCCTGCGCTGGGCGAATGTGTCCAGACCCGCGCCCAGGATCACATATTGGGTGACACCGTGGGCCGCCCGTTCTTCAACCAAATCCTCGATGAAGCGCGCTCGGGCCACGATGGAGGCGCGGAAGAGGCGCGTGGCCTGGGGGTCCATGTCGGGGCGGCGGCGCCAGCCATCGTCTGGGGCCACCAATTTCAGACCAATCTCATCATCAAGCACGTGCGGCGGCAAATCATGCTGAACGTGCAAGGCTCGCCACAAGGCAACCCGCACGGCCGAGCTTTCTGGCACCAAGGGTTGTTCTTCTTGCACGGGCGTTTTCCCAATATATCAAATATCCGAAAATCTGAGCTGACGACAGCAGCGGACCATTTTGGGGTTGCTCAACCGCCGACTAAAACGTAAACGCCTTCACCGTGCCTGCGGGCAGGTCGGTGAGCTGGTTGCCGCTGGCGTCTATGGCGATGACGGCGTAGAAGTAGGTGCCCGGTGTGTTGGCGGTGAGGTCTTCATAAGATTTTTCGGTCAGGTTGTCGGCCACCACTGCGCCGTCGTTCACGTTGGTGAAGTCAGACAGGGCGCGGCGGATGGTGTATTTCATCGCGTCGCCGTTGGTGTAGTTCGACCAGTCCAGCACAATGCCGATCACCTGCCCGTCCGCGCCCAGCTTGGGGGCGAAGGTGAAGTCCACCACCGGGGGAGCGGTGTGGTCCAGCACTTCCACAGAGGCCAGATTGCCCGGCGCGCCGTTGCGGTTGCCCGAATCATCCACCGCCACCACGGCGAAGAAATACGCGCCGTTGTTCAGTGCGCCAAAGGTGAAGGTGCTGGTGAACGCGCTGCTGGTTTTGCCCACCAGCGCCACGCCAGATTCTGACAGCGCCGCAAAGGGCTGGCTGGACTGGTAAACCTCGTAGAACGCCACGTCCACGTCGTTCACCAGCGTCCACGACAGGAACACCTGCGAGCCGGTGGCCAGCACCTGGGCGTTCAGCGTCACCACCGGGGCGGGGGCCATCACGTCCAGAATGGTGATGGTTTCCACCTGCGAATTTTTGCCGTCGAAAGAGGCGATGACGGTGGTCTGGCCCGCCGAGATGGCCCGCACGCCGTTGTTGCCCACCAACAGCGCCCGGCTGGGGTCGCTGATGACAAACGAGGCTTCTTCGGTGATCTCGCGCATGGTGTTGTCCGAATAAGTGGCGTAGGCCCGCAGATAACTGGTGTCGCCTTCCATCAGGCTGCTCTGGGGGGCCTCGAGCCGCACGTCGTTGAGCGTGACCACACCCTGGGGGGGGAGGTGGCGAAAGACCACTTTGAGCAGATTGGTCTGTGTGGTGTTCACGCGAATCTTGCCCGTGGCGGGGTCCACCGTCGCGCCGATGTCCCACCATTTCGAGCCGTCATAAAACATGACGGTGGCCTCGGCGGGGGTGAAACCGGCGGGGACTTTTTTGGGGTCAAAACCAAACTCGATGGTGATGGGCTGGGGCAGGGCGCCGGTGGTGGCGTCGCAGGGTTTTTCCACCGCCGCGTCCACGTCCACCACCATCAGACAATAGGTTTCGCCAAAGCTGGCCATGCTTTTGTCACCCGGATAAACGGCGGCGGTGAAGGGCTGGTCTTCCACAATCACGTCCACGGTTTCGCCAAAGCCGGTGAGGTCTACGGTGACGGTGGTGCGCTGGCCGTCTTTGGGCGTGAGGGTGAAGATGGGGCTGGTTTGATCCACCCGCTGGCGCACACTGATGCCCAGGGGCGAAAAACCCACGTCCACGCCGATCTGGTCGTTGCTGGTGGAAACCTGGGTGCTGTTGCCCTTGGGGGTTTGTGTGGCCACACCGCCGCCGCAGCCACCAAATAGTACAAGCGCGAATAAAACTGTCCCAGTGAGGACTGTTTTGTGAAGATATTTTCGCACGCGAGAGACCATAAAGACGCTCTAATAATAAATCGTCACACTGCCCCTAAAAATTCTGCCCATAGATTCATAATTTGGGGAATCACTCACTTCTTCGTCCAAAGCGTTCAAAACGTCAACATCCAGACGGTTCTCGCTGCCTTCCAGCTTCCGGGTCAGGCCCAGGTCCACCAAAGTGCGGTGTTTTTCTTTTTTGCTGGGGGCGTTCAGGGCCTTGATGCTGTTGAACGGCCCCTGATAACGCACGGTGGCCCGCAGGCTGGCGTTGTCGTCCATGTTATAAAGCATGGCCAGACTGGAGAGGGTGCGGGGGCTGAAGGGCACGTCCGCCCCCAGGCCCTTGGCCTTGGTGAGGCTGAGGCTGTGGCGATAGAGCAGCGTGAGGCTTTCGTTCAGGTCCCGGCGATAGTCCAGCTCCAGCCCCTGGCTGGTGGCCTTGCCCGTGTTCTTGAAGGTGGCGTTGCCCACAAAGAGCAGGCGCGAGGGGTCCGCCGGGTTGGTGCCGCAAAAACCACCAGGGCAGGAGGGGTCCTCCACCTGCACCGGCGAGATCAGGCCGTCGATGCGGTTGACAAAGGCGGTCACCCCCAGGCTGCTGTGTTCGTCCTGAGCGCGGTAACCCGCCTCCAGACTGCGGATGCGCTCGCTGTCCAGAGCCGTGTTGCCCGCGATGGTGAAGATCAGGTCCGCCCCGGTCACGCCGGGGGGCACGGGGTTGCCCCCCAGGTCCACCTGACTCAGGTCCAGCGCGATGGGGGGCGGCTGATTGAAATAACCCAGTTCATAAAAGGTGGGGCTGCGGAACGCCTCGCCCATGGAAAACCGCACCGAGCGCCCGGCGGCCAGCTCTCGCACCACGCTCAGGCGGGGGCTGACGCGCTCTTCAAAATCGTTGCTGTCCACACGCAGGCCCGCCGTGGCCACCGCCTTGCCCAGGGGAAAGTCGGTGCTGAACAGGGCGCTCAGGGTCTGGCGGTCCTGGGCTTGGGGCAGAAATCCTCCGCTGGCGCGGCTGCTTTTGTACTGCAGGCCCAGTGTCCAGTGGCTCTGGTTCCAGTTCAGGTCTTTGACAAAGGCTTCGGCAAAGGTGCGCCGTTCATCCAGAATGCTGGGGGTGGCCAGGCCGGTGAGCACGCCAAACGAACTGGCCTGGGCGGTTTCTTCAAAACGGTCCAGACCCGCCCGCAGGCTGAGTTTGTCTGTTTCATAAGACACCGACCCCACACCCGTCTCCTGCAAGGTCTGGTTGAAGCCCCCCAGGGAATAAAGCCGTTTGTTGAGGCGGCTGGTGCCGATGGCGGCGTGCAGGGGGCCGTCTCCGGCGGTGCGCACATAAAACCGGCGGTTGCCCTGGCTCACATGCAGGGCGTCGGTGCTGGCGCCAAAGGCGTTGTCGTTGTTGCCGCCAAAGGCGGGTTGGTGACCGGTGGCGGCAGACACCAGATATTCCTGCCCCACCCCCGGCAGGCTGAGCCTGCCCCCGGCGGCGGCCTGGGGGTGACCGCCGTCCACACCCAGCACGGCATAGTCGTCCCCACGGCCGGGGCGCTGTTTGCGGGTGATGAAGTTCACCACGCCTAAAAAGGCGTTTTCGCCATAAAGCGCGCTGCCGGGGCCACGGATGATCTCCACCCGTTCCAGGTCGCGCACCCCCACGGGAATCGCGTCCCACAGGGTGTTGCCGAAATATTCGCGGTGCAGGGGGTGACCGTCCAGCATCACCAGCACTTTGTTGCTGTATTCGCGGTTGAAGCCGCGAAAGGACACTTCCTGCCCGGCGCGGCTCAGTTGCATCATGCCCACGCCGGGCAGGTCCGCCAGCAATTCTCCCAGCGAGCGGCCCAGCATGTGGTCCAGCTCTTCGCCTTCAATCACACTCACGGTGCTGGGCGAGGTGAGGCGGTTGCGGGGCCGGAGGGTGTCAATGGCCACCACCTCGGCCTCGCTGCCGAAATAGAGCGACTCCAGGGGGTCCACCACCGAGGCCGCCGCCAGGGTGTTCACATTGTTGGGCAGCGTGACCATGGGGGGCGGCAGCGAGGGAGCGGCTTTCTCGCGCAGGCGGGCATACACGCCGGTGGCCACCAGCATGTCCTGGCTGGGGGCGAGCGTCACGCTCAGGGCGCGCAGGTCCACGTTGGCCTGCAAGCCATTGACGGTGCTCACCACGCCCTCGCCCACGCGCTCGCCCTGGCGCACGACATAAAGTGT
>CAYJOG010000195.1:1035-5967 GCA_964371695.1 uncultured bacterium | reverse complement strand
CGTTGACAGAGTGCAGTGTGCTGGGGCCGGCATAGGCCACCGTGGCGGGCGTGGTGTTGCTGAAGGGACCGCCAGCACTGCTGGCCACCTGAATGGTGAAGGTGGTGATGGGTGCGCCCAGGGCGTTTGCGCCGCTGGTGAAGCTGATGGTCATGTCGTTGGGTGTGGGCAGGGTGTTGCACACCTGCGTGGCGGTGGGCGTGGGGGGCTGCTCGGTGCAGGTTTTCACCACGCTGAGCGCGTTGCTCTGGCTGCTGGCGTTGTCGTTGGCTGCAGGGGGCGCGGCGTCGTCAAACGCCACCACTTTGTAGTAATAGGTCGCCCCCTCGGCGGGGTAAGCCGCCGAAGGATCGTCGGTGTAGGTGACCGGGTCGCTCACCGTGTCGGTGACGGTGGCCAGCACGCTGTAGGAAATGCCGTCGGTGCTGCGATAGACGGTGTAACCCGCCAGGTCCGTGAGCGGCGCGCCCAGGCTGTTGAGCGAAGGCCGCGCCCAGGTCACGTCGGCGTCGGGGCAGTTGAGGGTGACGGTTTGCAGGGTGGGTGTGGCGGGCGCGGCTTCGTCAAAAGGCTGGGCCTGACTGGTGTTGGAATCCAGCGAGGAGAACGCCCCGTCCACCGCCAGCACCTTGTATTCGTACACGGTGGTTTCCAGCAGCAGGGTGTCGCTGAAGGTGTAGCTGGCGGCCTGCGTGGCGGGAATGGTGGCGATGGCCGCCCCATAGGCTCCCGGCACGGTGCGGCGGTAGACCTCGTATTGCAGGGCGGCGAAGGAACCGTCGTCGCTGGGGCTTTGATCCCAGGTCACGTCAATGGCGCCGCCTTCGTCGGGTGTCACGTTCGAGGCCGACACATTCACCGGCGGATCGGGGATGCAGTTGTTGGCTACGTTGGTGGTGCTGCCCGCCACCACGGCGGCCAGATTGGGACCCCCCGCACCGGCGGCGCGGTCGTCGTAAGCCTCGATGAAGAAGTAATAGGTGTTGCCCGACGTGGTGGTGGAATCGCTGTAAGTGGTGGTGGCCGCGCTCACGCTCAGCACCAGAGAGGCGCTGGCGAAAGTGGGGTCGTTCACACCCCGGTAGATGTTGAAGCCCGCCAGATCGGGCAGCGCCTCGCCGTCGTCATTCAGCGTGGGGGCCGTCCAGGTGACCGTGGCCACGGCGGGCGCACCACACACCAGCACACTGCCGGCGGTGGTCACGCTGTTGGGGGCGTCGTTGTCCACCACGGTGGCGTTGGCCTCGCTGCTGTCAGCGCTTTCGTTCACGCCGTCATAGGACCGCACGATGTAGTAATAGGGGCCGGATTCGTATTGGGAGCCGGGGGCGAGATCGGCCAGGGTGTCGTTGTAGCTGGTGGCGCCCGCCGAGACCGAGGCGATCTGCGAATAAGGCCCGCCCAGGGTGAGCGAACGGAGGATGTGATACTCCGTCACGTCATAGGGTCCACCGCTGCCGCTGGCGGCGTCCTGGGCCACAACGTCCCACGACAGGCTGACGACACCCGCGGGAAGTCCGCCGATGCCTTCGTCGTTGGTGATGTCGCTGGCGCTCAGGTTGGCGGGGGCATCAGGCGGGTTGCAGTCGGGCACCACAGCGGTGCTGTTCAGCAGCACAGGGGTGGTCTCCTGGGCGCCGCTGTCCCAACTGGTGACGTAATAAAACTCCTGCGCGCCGTCGGTGAGGCTGTAGTTCACGTCCAGCGTAATCGTGCCCCCGCCACCCGCGTTGGGTGTGGTGGTGATGGGCACATCCACGCCGGTGACGGGATAGGGCGTGCTCGTGCCGGTTTTGCGGTAAACCCGATAGGTGCCGTCGTTGTCCACGTCGTTCCAGGTGAGGCGGATGGGGTTGTTGGTGCCGCACTGGGAAAAGATGAAACTGGCCGACAGGCTGCTGGCGGGCTGGCAGGTATAAGCGAAGTTCACCTGGGCCGAGCTGTAGCTTTCGTTCTGGTCGCTGGCGGGCACGGCGTTGTCGTGGGCCGTCACCACATAGTTGGCCGCCGCGATGTTGATGAGCGGGTTGATGGACCATGTCTGGGCCGAGCCGGGCGCGCCCACCTGGGCGATGAGGTTGGTGGTGCTGACGCCATTGAGCGGCGTGAGAATGCTGAGATTGGCGTCAACATAGGGGTCCACAGCACCAATGGCCGCGCTGCTGCTGTAAACGTTGTGGCCGATCAGGCCCGTGAGCGCCGTGTCGCCCACGCCGTCCACCACAAGGGCGTCGTCCTGCGTGGGGCTTGTCCAGTCGAACACCAGCATGGGGCACTGCATGCTCACACCAAAACCAGAGGGCTTGGCGGGGCGCTGGCAGTCGGGCGTGACGCTGGTTTCACCGTCGGCGAGGCTGCCAAAGGCGACAGCGGAACCCGTGGAAAACAGCGCCACGCTCTCGCTGATGCGCAGGTTGGTGGTGGTGCCCGCTGCGGCGGTGGCGTCGCGGAAAATGCGGCTGTCGTACTGATTGCGGTTGGGCGCGGCGGAATAGCCGCTGAGCGGGCCGCTGTATTGCCAGAACACCGTGTCGTTGCCCGCAGTGTCCACCGAGGTGACGACGTAGTAATAGGTGGTGCCCGCCACGGTGGTGTTGTCGGTGAAGGTGGTGGCTGCCGGGCCAAGCGTGCCCGTGTCGGCCACGCGGGTGAAACCCGCCGTGCTGGCCGCCGAGGCCGTGGCCCCGTTGCCGCGGTACACGTTGAAACCCGCCAGATCGGTGGCGGCGGTGCCGTCCAGATTCAGAAGCGGCGTGGACCACGTAAGCGTGACAGCGTTGGTGGTGCAGTTCACACCGGGTGCGCCGGTGAGCACCGGGGGCTTGATGGGACTGGCGAAACCATAGGCGTTGTTGGCCAGGTTGGTGACCATCACGCCGTTGCGGAACGCGGGCACCGCCAGACCCTGGCTTTCGTTGGCGGTGGCCAGATAACGCCACACAAGGTCACTGGCCGTGCCGCCAAAGTCCGCTGCGCCGTGGTCGGTGCCGTCGGCGGGGTTGGCGTCAAAGGCCAGCAGGTTGCTTTTGGTGTGGGCCCACAGAATGCCGCTGGTGTCGGCCACGCCGGGGGCCACCGCGCCGGTGGTGTATTTGAGGGGCGCGTGGAAATAGTTGCTGCGGTTGGCAGGCGCGTTGGTGTTCAGGCCGTTCAGGTAGCTCCACACGGTGGCGCCGGTGGCGGCGTTGAGGGCATACAGGGTCTGGCCAACATCCGTGGCGCAGAAGGAACCGTTCACCGCGCTGCTGGTGCCGGTGCCGGCAAACAGCATTTCACTGCCGTCCACGTTGGCCGCAACGGGCGTGGAAAACACGCAGCCGTTCAGGCCGCTGGCGCGCCACACGGCGTTGCTGTGTACGCTGTCAAAGGCGGGGTTGAGCGTGCCGGTGGTGTTGCCGTCGTTGGGGTCAATGGCGAACACCTGACCACGGTGGGTGTTGTTTTTGGCGGTGACGCCGAAATAGAGCCTGCCGCCGCGAATGATGCCCTGGGCGCCCATGGAACCCGCGTTGAGGTCGGTGGTGCCGCCGGGGGGGTCGGCCACGGGGGCGTTGGTTTCGTCCTTGCCCAGGGGGTAGGTCCACACCACGTCGCAGCCGCTGCTTTCCGAGAGGCTTTCCAGGGTGGCGGCGGCGGTGCCCGCCTCAAACGCGCTGTTGGCGTCTCCGTCAGACTGGCCATCGGTATCCACCGCCATCACATATTTTTCGTTGCTGATGGCGACGCCCACGATGAGCACGTTCTCGGAGCCGTTGTTGTAGAACATGGGCACGCTGAACACCTGCCCGGCCACGTCGCACTTCCACCGCACGGTGCCCGGCGTCACGCTGGTGTCTATCGAGGCGACGTATTTTTTGCCCGCAGTGCCCGCGCCAAAAAAGATGTGCGCGCCGTTGCCGATGCTGGCGATGCCGATGGGCCCCTGGATGTTGTCGGGGTTGGTGTCGCCGTTGGCGTCGCGGTTGAACCAGTCATCCATGTCCGGCCCATTGGGGCTTGCGCCGATGGGGTTGAAGCTGAGGTCATACACTCGCTCGATCACGTCCAGCGGAAAACCAAAATGCAGGCGGCCCAGGCTGGTGATGATGGCGTTGGCGCCGGGGGTGGAGGATTCGGCGGTGGGTCCGGCCTGATCCGCACCCGTGGCGGTGTTGACCTTGAAGAACTGGTTGTTGACGTTGCCGAAAAACACCGACCCGGCCTGTGTCATCACCGGTGCAGCCACGCCTTCGCTGCCCACAGCATAGGTCCACTTGGCCACCAGGGGCGGTGTCATGGCGGCGCGCCCCAGGCTGGTGCTGCCGTCGTTGCTGTTCTGGCTGTCTCGCAGGTATTCCTCCCACTCGGTGGGCGCGGTGAAGGTGCCGGTGTCGCCCGCGCTCACGTGGAACGCGTCGCCGGTGTTCGCCCCGGCGATGGTCATTTCCATTTCGCGGGAAAGGCCGCCATAACTGGCCTTGACCTTCACCGGCCCCATCACCAGAGCCATATAGGCCCCCGGTGCGCCGCCGGGCAGGGCCATCAGGCTGGCCGCCGGGTCAAAGGCGAACTGGGCCAGATGGGTGACATCCTTCACCGCGCCGTCGCTGGTTTTGGCCTTGACGGTGAACACGGCGTTGCTCCCCACGGGCACCACTGCGCCGCTGGCTTCCAGCACCAGTTCGCTCAACACCAGGGTCTCGAAGGTGCGCTCGGCGCTCTGTGTGGTGAGGGCGCCGTTTTCGTCGGTGGCAGACACCGTGAGCACCACCGTGCCGTTTTGCGGCGCTTTGACCGTGACGGTGAAGGTGGCTTCTTTCTGGCCGGGGTTCAGCGTGCGGGTTTCGCTGGTGGGCACTTCGCCCTTCAGTCCGTGGCCGATGAGCACGTTCATGGTGTCGCTGTCGTTGTCGCGCACCGTCACCTCGGCTGTTACGGTGCCCGCCTCAGAGA
>CAYJOG010000195.1:0-1025 GCA_964371695.1 uncultured bacterium | reverse complement strand
GTTCAGGTTGAGGGGGAGGGCGGGGGGAATGTTGAGGTCGGCAAAGGTGGGGCGGGCCAGTTGCAGGTTGAGCCGCCCACGGGCCTGACCCGCCACCGGCGAGGCGGTGAGTTGAAACGCCGCGCCCAGTTGATCGGGCGTGAGGCTGGGGCGCTCGGCCAAAAGGGCCGCCGCGCCGCCCGCCACCAGGGCGCTGGCCACGCTGGTGCCTTTGACATAAAGAAAGCCCTCGGAACGATCCGGGGCCAGCACACCTTCGCCGGGGGCGTAAAGGTCCAGGGCCGTGCCGAAGTTGCTGTCTGCAAGCCGCGTGTCGTTGGGTGAGGTGGCCCCCACGCTGAACACACCCTTCAGGCCGTTGGGCAGCACAGAGGCCGCGTCGGCCCCGTCGTTGCCCGCGCTGGCCACCACCATCACACCCTGGGTCGCCAGCAGTGTGGTGACGTTTTCCAGCAGTTCGCGGGTGATGTCTTCTTTGGGGGAAACGTTGACGGAAAGGTTGACCACGCGGGCCTTTTTCTCGCTGGCCACATGGGCCAGACCCGCGATGACCGCGCCTGCCGGGCATTCGCCCTGGCCGTTGCACACCTTGATGGACTGCACCTTGCAACCCGCGCAGACACCGGCAGCCCCCTTGTTGTTGTCTGCAAGGCCCGCGATGACACCCGCGAGCGCGGTGCCGTGGCCGTGGGCGTCGGAAAGGCTGCTGCCGCTGTCGATAAAGTTAGGCCCCGCCAGCACCTGACCGTTCAGTTCGGGGTGATCCGCCTGCACACCGGTGTCCAGCAGCGCCACGGTCACACCCATCTGGTCAAAACCGGCTTCGCGCATCAGAGGCCAGGCCTGCATGCGCTCCAAGGCCCAGCGGTCGTTGTTGCCGGTGGCCATCAGAGCGGGATCGTTATAAGCGCCGGAAAGCTTCAGCACCACGTTGGGACCAGCCTTAAGACCACTTTTGGCAAGACGCTGAATAATGACGCTGGGCAGGTCCTCGTGACTGTCCACCCACACCTGCACCCCCACGG
>CAYJOG010000194.1:0-5973 GCA_964371695.1 uncultured bacterium | reverse complement strand
CCTGCCCCCTCTCCCCTTGAGGGAGAGGGTTGGGGCGAGGGGTTTATTCAAAGGCAAAAAACCACTGCTTTTTGATTTTTCGCTTATATTTTGCCCCGGCACTGTCGTGCCGCTGGGCGCGCCCGGCAGCATCAACATGCTGCCGCAACCCCAAATGCCCCCCCGCGCCCATTACCCGCCCCTTCGGGGCACCCTCTCCCCATAGGGGAGAGGGCACGATGTTGGAGTGCATAAACTTATGAAAAATGAACAAAGATGGCTGCCTCGCCGCTCATTCGCGCCATTCGGTCACGGTTTGTGTGCGCTGCTGTTCTTCCACCGCCTGTTCGGTTTCGTGATATTCGGCGGTGTATTCGCTCTCTGTGGCCAGCGCCCCCAGCATGGTTTCCAGTTGGGGCAACACGTCCAGGCAACGGGCGCCCTTCAGCCCCAGGGTTTCGGCCTCAATGCTGCCGTCGGGTTTGATTCGGATCTGCACCTGCCGGGCCATGAAGAAAGTTTAGCAGGGGTGAGAGCGATGCTTTTCCATCACCACCACGGCTTCGAGGTGGGCGGTGTGGGGGAAAAAGTCCAGCAGCAGGGTGTGGGTGAGGCCATAACCCGTCTGGGCCAGCGCGCCGGTGTCGCGGGCCAGACTGGCGGCGTTGCAGGATTGATACACAATCCACTGGGGGCCAAGGGCCGCGAGCGCCGCCGCGCCGCCGGGCAACAGACCCTTGCGGGGCGGGTTGAGAAAAACACCCGCAAAGCCGCCGGGGGACTGGTCGGCGAGCCAGTCCTCGGCCAGGGCGCGCACCGCCAGAGCCTGAGAGCCGGTTTCTGTTTCACCCTGTTTCGCGTGGCGCAGATTGACCACGGCATCTTCGTGGCTGGACCGGCCCGACTCCACACTCACCACGCGGTGGCCCGCTCGCGCAAACACCAGCGAACTCAGCCCCGTGCCTGCAAACAGGTCCGCCACCGCGCCGGGGGGCTGTGTGCGGGCAAAGTCCTCCAGCCAGCGCAGGAACAGGTCATGCACCGCCGGGTGGGCCTGCATGAACGAGCCGGGGCTGAGCCTCAGCCCCTCAAAACCCAGGCGGTTTTCGGTGAGGCGCGGATGGCCCCAGGTGGTGCGCCAGTGTTCGGCAAACAAGCGGTTGCCTTTGGGTTTGTCGCACAGGGCCACGCCCACAATGGGAGGCGGCGGCGGAAAAATCTTTTCATCCAGGCGCACCTCGCCGCTCAGCAGCACCACCACCTCCCCCGCCGTGTTGCAGCGCAGCCCCACGGCGCTGAGGCCCGCGAGTGCGCCCACGTTTTGTGCGGCCAGTTGATGCAGCCAGTCCAGCGCGCGGCCCAGGGGCGGCGCAGAAACAGGGCAGGCCGCGATGGGCGCGAGCTGGTGCGAGCGTGCTTCAAAAAACCCCAGGCGCAGGGTGTGTTCACCGGGCTGGGCCACGAGACGCAACGTGGCGCGGCAGTCGCGGTCCCGACCCGAAAGCACCACCACGTCGCCCGCCTCCAGGCCCCCCAACCGGCGCAGTGTTTCTTTGAGATAACGCGCCTTCCACGTGAGCTGACCCGGATAATCCAGATGCTGCAACTGGCAGCCACCGCAGCGGCCATAGGCTTCGCAAAATGGCGCGGCGCGCTGGGGCGAAGGTTCCAGCACTTGCAGCAACTGGCCCACACGGTGATTTTTTTTGTTTTGCGTGATGGCCACGCGCACCCGTTCGCCCACCAGCGCGCCGGTGACAAAGGTGGCCACGCCGCCCGGCCCCACACCCACACCCTGGCCCGTGTGGTTGAGGTCGCGGATGCTGAGTTCTTCGGTGTGAGCAGGCATCAAAAATGCAGGGTGTATTCCACCTGGGCGGCATCTCGCAGGGGCACGCTGCCATATTCGCTGCGTTCCTTGCCGCCGAGGAATGTCCACGAGGCCCCCGCGCTGCGGCTGTCGCTCAGTCGGAAATCCAGACGGGGCTGAAAAAACAACGAGCCATCATGCAGGTTCAGAAACACGATAGCGGAAAGGTCCTGTTTGGGGCGGTAAGCGTCGGTGGCGCTGTAACGGGCGAACAGCACCTCGCGGCCCATGGGTTCAGACAGTGACTGGTTGACCACGCGGGTTTTCCACAATTGGCCCAGGATTTGTCCCCCCAGGGTTTTGGTGGCCGGGTCTTGCACCAGCGCGCCGCCAATGGCCCCCATGTCAAACCACTTGCGCCAGTCGCTGCCCGAAAACCCCGCCTGATTGCGGTGATATTCCACCCACAGATTGCGCTTGCGGTTATCGGCATAAGAAAACCCCAGCGCCAGTTGCTGACGCACCTTGGCGGGGTCGCCCCCCAGCCCCGCCGGGGCCGCCGCGCCCATGGCCACCAGCGCGCCGCCGCCCCGCCGGGCGCTGAGTTCGGCATACACCACGTGTTTGTTGCCCACGCCCTTGGCCCAGTTCAGCCCCACGCGCTCGTTGCCCGACTCGTTGTAGTAGATGAACTCCGGGTTGTCGTCTTCAAACCACACGGGGGCAAACTTCACGTGCCACCGCGTCAGACCGTTGGTGGCGTTCAGCGCCAGCGCAAAATCACCCCCGCCGTTAAACCACGCATCTGCCGCGCCCCGCACCTGCGGCGCATAGGCCACCGAGAGCGAGCCTTTGGGGCCGATGGTCTGCCAGCGCACCATCAGCGCCCCCAGGCGGTCTTCGCGCAGCCTGCTGGGGTCTTCGCTGGTGCGCAGAGACACGGCCCCCGCCTTGAAATGATCGGTGGGGTTAAAGCCGCTGGCCACGCCCTCTTTCAGGTTCACGCGGCCAATGTCCAGGTAGTGTTTTTTGTTGAGGCGAAAGGTGAGAAAAAGCTCGCGCAAATCGCCGCTTGTCTGAAACGAATTGGGGCCGTCAGACTGGCTGAAAATCCAGTTCACCCGGTTCTGCACGGTGAGTGTGGTTTTGGCGCCCAGCCGCCCCGTGCCGCGCCACGAAAAGCTGGTGCGGCCCTGGCGAATCTGGTGTTTGTCAAAGCCCGGCGGCAATGGCACGGGCACGCGGTGATCGGGATATTGCCGCTGGAACTCGGTGGTGAGCGAGCCGGTGGTCTCCCATTTTTTCAGGGCGGCTTTGTCTTCACCCACGGCGGACTCCGGCGTTTCGGCGTCGAGAATGTCGCCGGGAATCATTTCCAGATCCAGGTCTTCCGCTGCGGGGGGCGGATTTTTTTTGGCCTTGGCCGCCTGCACCGGCGCGGCCAGCGTCAGTCCGCAAAGCCCAAGCAAAAGGAGGGCGTGAAGCCATCGAGAGAAAAAAACCTGTCTGGTTTTTTGGCTATCTTCCGGCGCTGTCGCACCGCTGGACAATGCAAAAAGCATCACCCTTTCCCCTCTCCCGTGCTTTGCATGGGAGAGGGTGGTTGCTGACCATTCTTTTCTGGCCAGCAACTGGGTGAGGGCGATGTGAAAAACACCAAATAAGGTTTTTGTCTTTTTGTTTGACGCCCTCATCCGGCCTTCGGCCACCTTCTCCCATTCTTCGGACGGGAGAAGGAATAGCGGTTTTTTTGTTTTTGCAAACCCCATGGTCGCGTCCGTTACTCCGGCTTGAAGCGGGGCAGGTAGCTTTTCTGGAACCACGTCTCGGGGATGTCGCGGGTGACGTAGTTGCTGTAGTTGAGCCGGGTGACGAGGCTGGTGTCCACACCGTCGAGAATGAGAATCTCGGTGGGGCGTTTGGCCCCCAACTGGGTTTGATAACCCCGGTAATAAGCGGTCTTGAGCAGGCGGCCGCTGTCGGCAAAAAACTTGCCTTTCACCGGTTCAAAAGATTGGGTGTCCACCCAGTATTCCGCGCTGTCATAGGTGACGTTGCTGTTTTTGGCCTTCATGAAAAGTTTGTAGCAGGTGCGGCTTTTGCGCTCGGCGTCGGTGATGGTTTCGGTGGCCTTGAGGGTGGCGGTGTAGTCGTGCTGAAAATTGATGGTGACTACGTCGCCGTTGCTGGCCTGACCCAGCAGGCGCTGCTGGGGGCTGATGCGCACGCTGGCTTTTTCGGCGGGGTCGTAGAACCACAACACGTTGCCGTCCATGAGAATGAGCTTGCCCACGTCTTTTTTGGGTTCTTCGAAACGCACCAGACTGCGATACTGGCCGCCGCCGGTTTCCATTTTGGAATACACCACCACCGCGCCGGTGTCGGTGGCCTTGCCTTTGCGGTATTCGGTCAGGCCCACCCGGATGCTGAAGGGCTTGGACGGGTTGCGGATGCTGTCGGACTTTTTCACGATTTCCGCCGCCGTGGGGGCCGCCAGTGCGCGGGCGGCGAGGGCCAGTGCAAAAGTCATTACAGGGAGGGAGAGGTTTTTTTTCATGGGGGCTCCTTTTTCTTCGCTTCTCTATTTCTCTTTTAGAGCGGGTTCACGTGGATGCCGTGAGGACACCGCGCCTACGCCAAATGTTTACTGATGCCGCAGGGCGTCCACCACTTTCATGCGGGCGGCAAAGCGGGCGGGGCCAAGCGCGCTGAGGGGCGCGGCGGTGACCAGTCCCAGCCACGAGCCCAGCACCAGCCGGGGGTTTTTCAGCGGCTCCAGCAAAAGGGGCACGCGGGCGGTTTGTGTGGGCGGCAGCCAGTGCATGCCGGAGTTGTTGATGATCTCCGCCAACCCCAGCCCCAGCAGCAGGCCCGCCGACGCGCCAATCACGCCCAGCAGAATGCCCTCCAGCAGAAACAGCTTCATGATGCCGCCCTGGCGCAACCCCATGCTGCGCAGCGTGCCGATTTCGCCCACGCGCTCCATCACGCTCATGCTCACCGTGTTGCTCACGCTGAAGAGCGCCACCACGCCCATCACGCCCGCAATAAAGGCGAAGATGATGCTGAACATGCCGATTACCTGTTTGAACTGCGGCCACATGTCCTTGTAGTCCTTCACTTCCATTTCCAGGCCGTGTTTTTTGAACAGGCTGTCCAGGGCGGCGCGGGCGGCTGCGATGTCCTCGGTGTGGTGCAGTTGTATCTGCACGGTGGTGGCGCGGTTGTGCTGGCCGGGGCCGTACATCAGGCGCTGGGCCAGATCCAGATGCATGAGAATGTAGTTGCTGTCGAACTCTTCATCGCCCATCACGTCGGCCTGAATCACGCTCAGACGCAGCACGTTGGGCGCGCCGCCCGCCGAGCTGAGCAGGTTTACCTGGGGGCGCGGATCTTCCCCGCCCTTGCGCGGGTCATATTTCACCGAGGCCGAAGGAACCACGTCTTCAAAATCTTGGATTTTCTGTTTTTGACAGGGCGTGGGCTCAAGCCCCTCGCACAGCTTGAGCAGCTTGGCCAGATGCACGCCCATGATGCCGCCCCGTTTGTCGTGGCTGAAAAGTTTTTGGGGGCGGCGTTTAATGTCGATGGCGGGGTTGCGCAGTTTGTGATCGTTCCAGCCATAGGAGGCATAGAACTGGTTGGGCAATACGCCGGTGGCGAAAAAGGTTTTGCTGCGGTCGCTTTTGGGGTTGCCCACAATGCCCCCCAGCTCCATCACCGGCGTCACCAGACGGGTGAGTTTTTTCAGCGCCGGGTCGCTGTTGATGAGGTCCACGATTTTGTGGTAATTGCCCAGGTCAAAATCCCACGGCCTGCCCGCGCCGTATTGGAAATAACCCTTGCGGTAAACCTTGAGGTGGCCGCTGAACTGCACGATGTTGGTCTCGAACGAGAGAAAGATGTTGCTGATGAAACCGCCGAACAACACCATGGCCGAGGCGCTGATGCCGATGGCCAGCATGGTGGCGATGGAGCGCCTGCGGTTGCGGGCCATGTTGCGAAGGGCGAGGTTGAAGAGTCTCATGTCGGGGCCTCAGTTCTGACGCAATGCGTCTACCACCGCCATGCGGGCGGCGGCCCGCGCCGGGGCCAGGGACGAAAGCGTGGCGGCCCCCGCCAGCACCAGCCACACACCGGGGGCCAGCAGGGGGTTTTCAAAGAGCTTCACGAAAATGTAAACC
>CAYJOG010000193.1:0-5989 GCA_964371695.1 uncultured bacterium | reverse complement strand
ATCTGAATGGTGCGCGCCTTTGGCGCGGTGGCTGCTCCCGGCGGGACGCCGGGGCTACCTCAAAAAACCCCTGATAATCCGGGACTTTTCTCACAAACCTGACAGCAATGGGCGCGGTGTCTCCACCGCGCTAAACTTTTTACGCCACCACACGTCAGAGTCTTCATTGCACACCCCCAACAGGAGCCGGCCATGAGCAACCGTTTTTTTATCACCGCCCGCAAGGCCCTGGCGCTGCTGACCATGGGGCTGTGCGCGGGCTTTGTCACCCACGCCACCCAGGCGGCAGACCCCCTGGAGGTGAACGTGGAAAAACTGCGGGGCGAGGCGTTCAAAAAAACCGGCGGCGTCAAAATGCCCCTCAAGCTGAACCAGACCCTCACCCAGGGCGACGTGGTGAGCACCGGCGCAACCGGAGACGTGATTCTCTCGTTTGAGACGGGCCATTTTGTGCACCTGGGGCCGCTCACGGTGCTGCGCCTGGCCGCCGCCGAACTGGATGGCGAAAACGAAAAACAGCACCTGTTTCTGGAAACCGGCGTGCTGGGGCTGAACGCCACGCCGCTCGCCACCCCCGGCAGCCAGTTGCAGGTGGAGACCACCAACTTGGTGGCCGGTGTGCGGGGCACCGAGTTTGACGTGACACAGAGCGGTGAGGGCACCGACGTGGACGTGCTGGAGGGCGAAGTGGAAGTGGCGGGCGATGGCCAGCGCGAAAAACTCGGCCCTGGTCGCCGCCTGCGCCACCGCCGGGGCGGCGGGCGCTTTGCGCCCCAGACCATGGACAAGGAGCGTCTGGGCCGGATGCAGCAACGGCAGACCATGTTGCGCCAGATGCGCCAGAACCACCCCCGCTTCAAGGGATTTCTGGACCAAAACGGCAAGCTGAACAAAAAGGAGCTGTTGGGGAAACTGCGCGAAAAAATCCGTCAGCGGCGGCTGAACAAACAGGGTCAGGGCAAAGCACCCTCAGCGCCCCCCGACGCTCAGGCCAAACAGAAATGGCAGAAACAAAAAGCCAAACAGCAGTGGCGCAACAAACGCCAGAAGCAGTGAAGCGCCGGGCCTGAGCGTTTTCGGAAATGGTAGAGCATTGCTGAGGCTTCATGTCCAAACCTTGGCCAACCCGCCGTCATTCCCGCGAAAGCGGGAATCCAGTGAGGCATCAACAAAAAAACCTTCTTCATTATTTCTCTTTGGTGGCGCAGGCATCTTGCCTGCGTTCATATAAAAAGCAGGCGGGACGCCCGTGGCGACTGCGGTTCTCCCCTGTCCCCACCCAACAAAAAACGGCCCCCTTTCGGAGGCCGTTTCGCAGCTTCAAAAAAGTTTGGCTCAGCGCACGCGCACGATGGTGGCGATGCCCATGCCAAAGCCGATGCACAGAGTAGCGGCGGCAAATTCCCGGCCCTGCTCTTTGGCGATCTTGATGGCCTTGCCCAGAATGGCGCAGCCCGTGGCCCCCAGGGGGTGGCCGTGGGCGATGGCCCCGCCGTGAATGTTCACGATGGCCGGGTCCAGACCCAGTTTCTTGATGGTGTAAAGCGGCACCACGGCAAAGGCTTCGTTGATTTCCACCACGCCGTTTTTGTTCAGGTCGTCCACCGTGAGGCCCGCGAGTTTCAGGGCTTTTTCCATGGCGGGATAGGGGCCGGTGAGCATGAGGCGGGGGTCGCTGCCCACCAGGGCGGTGCTCACGATTTCGGCCTGCACGGTGAGGCCCTCGGCCTTGGCCATTTCATCACTCACCAGCAGCATGGCCGCCGAACCATCCACCACGCCGCTGCTCGAGGCCGCCGTGTGAACGCCATTTTTGGTGTCGAACACAATGCGCAGCGACTTGATTTTTTCGGGCACCGGCATGCGGGGGTGTTCGTCTTCGGTCATCGGCTCGCCGCCCTTCACGGGCACGGCCAGGATGTTGTTGTAAAAACCCTTTTCCTTGGCAGCCATATATTTCACGTGGCTGTTGATGGAAAACTCGTCGGTGTCGTCGCGGGTGATGCCCTCCTGCACGGCGATGAGGTCCGCGCTGTGGCCCTGGCCCATGGTGAGGTTGTGGCGGGTGAACACTTCGGGGGTGACGGGGGGGAACGCGCCGTCGGAACCCATCACTTCCACACTCATCATTTCCACGCCGCCGCCAATGCCCGATTGAATCTGGCCGGACATGATGCCCATGGAAATGCGGTTGATGGCATCCAGGCCGCTGCCGCAGAAGGTGTTGAGCTGGCTGCCCGGCACCTCAATGGGAAAATGGCTGGCCAGCAGGGCGGTGCGGCCAATGTTGGTGCCCTGGGTCTTGATGGGCGTGACACAGCCCCACAGCACGTTTTCCACCTTGGCGGGGTCGATGGTGTTTTTCACCACGTCGTCCAGCACCAGGGCGGAGAGGTCTGACGAATGAACCTTGCTGAGAGTGCCTTCTTTCGCTTTGCGGCCTTCGCCAAAGGCCGTGCGATTGAACTTGACAACAACTGCTTTGGGCACGGGAGTCCTCCTGAGGATAAATTGGGAGAACTTTATAGATGATAAAAACTGAATAGTCAAATTAAACTATATGGCCGCCTTTTGACTGATAGCACTTACACTGCCCTCCATGATCCGGCTCTTCCACGTCTGCCCCGTATTTTCAAAAAAATGTCAGACCCTGTGTCTGCTGTTGGGCCTGTTGTTGGGTCGGGCTGCGCCAACAGTCGCAAAAACCCATGAAGGGGCGATTTATTTCAGCACCAGCGGCACACAGGACGCACAGGTCAAAAGCATTCTGATCAAGGTCATCGAGACGCTTGACGGCGTTTTTGAGGGAGACCTTCAGCCCAGGTTTTATCCCAACTATCAACAGTTCAGCCAAGCGCTTAAAGAGGGCCGTCCGGTGTTGGCCTACACCAATCTGGATTTTGAACACACGCCCCCAAAATACCAGCGGTTTGTGAGCACCTCTGTCTATGGCTCAAGCAAGGTCACAGATTGTCTTTATGTGCGAAATGCGGCTTATCAAAAGGTTTCGGATTTAAAAGGGGCCACGGCCCTGACCTATCCCTATGAACCGGCTTATTACAGCCTGCGCCGGTTGGTGGGGTTTCCGCCGGAGTCTTTTTTCAAGCTGGGGGCGGTGACATCGGGGTTGTCTTCTTTTATCGCCCTTTCGTTGGATCAAGCCCAGGTGGTGCACAGCACCGACACGGCGTTTAAACACATGAAAAAGACCAATCCTGGGCCTGTGAAGAACGTGCGCGCCCTGGTGTGCAGCCCGCAGGCCCGGCCCTATCCGGCTGTGCTGGCCCGCAAAGACACCAACCCACAGGTGCTCGAAAAAACCCGTGAAATCATGATGGGCGTTGGCAAAAACCCTTTGTTCAAACAGTTCTGGCCGCTCATGCGCCTGACACAGTTTTCTTTTGCGGATACCCGGGGAGATGGTTACGAATCCTTAATCCGTTTGCGCCAGAAGGCCCTGAAGGCGGGTTGGCAGAAGGACTTTGAAGGCTGGCTCAAGGTCATCGGCAAATCCAAAATGGAGTGAACGCCCTCTCACAAATGCCTGGGCAGGGTGTTGACAAACATCCCTGAAAAGAGTGGTTTTTGCGGTTTTTTTATCGCCCGGCAGCACGACAGTGCCGGGGTATTCAAAAGCAAAAAAACCAAAAAAGGTTTTTGTTCTTTTTTCATGCCACAGGCGAGACGCCCGTGGCTACTGCACCATCAACTTCCAGCCGCCAGCTTCCAGCCTCCTGTTTTTTTACCACACCGGAAACGCCCGCCGCACCATCCGTGATATTTTGTCGGGCGTTATTTCCATGCAGACAAAACTGTTTTGGTTGTCCGGGGTTTTTGCCGCCGGTCTGTTTCTGGCGCTGGGGGCCACGGCCGCTGCTCCCCGACATAAGCGGGCAGTCTCACTGGTGTTTGATCCCCTGCCCGACGCCTCGCCGCAAGAGGCCGAACACAGTGTGCTGGCCTCGCCCGGCGGCGTGGCCATTTTTCCTGGTGGTTTGCGGCGGCGATTTGCCATCACCCAGCAGGAACTGTTCCGCACCGGCGACAAAGACAGCCGGGGCATTCCCGCCGGTGTGCTGCGCGACGTGCGGGGCTGGGCGCTCAAGTCTGTCACCGGCGAACCCTGGGTCAGCCCCTACGCCGACAACAACAGCGCCTATCGCCTGAAAAACGGCGAGGTGCTGCTGCTCACCCATCTTGAAGACCAGCCCGGCGGCGTGATGACCACCCGGTTGCAACCCCAGCCCGGCGGCGGCCTGACCCCGGTGCGTTTTGGCGACGTGGACACCGCCGCCCTGGGGGGCACCCACAGCAACTGCGCCGGCGCCAAGACGCCTTGGGGCAGTACGCTGGTGAGCGAAGAGGACTATTACACCGACCCCCTGTGGCTGGACCCCGCCACGGCGGGCCGCCTGCCCCAGCGGCACATCAGCATGTGCCAGCGTGACGACAAAGGCGCACTCACCGGCCAAGCCGCCTCAGAGCACGCCCGTCAGGGTCGGTTCTGCACCATTCTGGCGAACCTCTCACAGGTCTACCACGTGAACAAGCCGGGCTTTGACCCCTACCGCCACGGTTATCCGTTTGAGGTGACGGTGGACGCCGGGGGCAACACCCGCGTGGCCCACGGCCACAAACTCTTCACCCTGGGCAAGGGCAGCGCCGAAATGGCCCTGGTGATGCCCGACGAACGCACCGCGCTGCTGCCCGAAGACGGCGGCCTGCGGGGCCTGTTCCTGTTTATGGCCGACAGGCGCAAAGACCTCTCTGCGGGCACATTGTTCATGGCGCGTTTTGATCAGACCGCTGAACACCTGAGCGGCAGCGCCCGCCTGCGCTGGGTGCGCCTGGGCCACAACACGGTGGGCGCGCTGGCCCCCTTTACCAAAGCGGGCCTCGCGTTTTCAGACTTCTGGGAACTGGGGCCGCCCGGCAGTTGCCCGGTGAAGGAGGGCTTCCGCCCCGTGATGTGGGACCTGGGCGAGCCGCTGTGCCTGCGTCTGAAAGACGGCACCCGCGGCACGGCGCTGTCGCCCCGTTTCAAGTCGGCGCAGCAACTCAAAAACGTAGCGGCTTTTCTGGAGGCCCGGCGTTATGGGGCCTGGCTGGGGGCCACCAACGAACTGCACAAAACAGAAGGCATCACGCTGGACCCGGTGCGGCGGCGGCTTTATCTGGCGGTTTCGTCGGTGAAGGTGGGGCTGTCAAAACTGCCCCCCGGTTTTGAGGGTTATCCCGACCACCTGCGGTTCCCCCGCAACGATTGCGGCGGCGTGTTTGAACTCACCTATGGCCGCAACGCCGCCGTGGGGTCGGCCTATGCCCCCAACCATCTGCAACCTCTGCTCATGGGCCGCCCCCTTGCCGCCGGAGAGCCGGGGGCCGAAAAAAACGCCTGCGACCCGGCGTTGATAGCGGGGCCGGACAACATCCGTTACATCGGCGCACACACCCTGCTGATCGGCGAAGACAGCGACAGCCACTATCACAATCATGTGTGGGCCTATGACACCCACACCGGCGCGAAAGAGCGCATCATGAGCCTGCCCCCCGGCGCACAGGTGACCGGCAACTTCGCCGACCTGCCCACCGGCGAAGAAAGCTGGCTGTTCATCAACGCCCAGGGGGCCTTTGGTGAACGCCTGCCCCTTGCCGCCGGGGGCCAGGCCTTCACGCCCGATGGTTTCAAAACTGCCACCCCCCGCGACAGACAGGCGCGACTTCACCTGTGGCGGGGCCTGCCCCTGCCGGGGCCATAGCGCATTTTCTGAAATGGTGGAGCATTTGGTGGAGTTTTCCTGACCAAAACCCTGGCCAACCCGCCGTCATTCCCCAGGAAGCGGGAATCCATACAGGAGAAGGCGCGGTGTCCCCACCGCGCATAGGCCACAAGAAAATCAAGGGTTTTTGCCTTTTACGGCGGTGGGGACACCGCCGTTACTCCCGTAAGGCTAGAGCATTTTCAGAGTAGCTGTGGACGCAATAAGAG
>CAYJOG010000192.1:0-5990 GCA_964371695.1 uncultured bacterium | reverse complement strand
GCCTGTTCCCCCTCACCCGCCCGTGACCTCACATCTGTTCGGTCACGGTCTGCCCTCTCCCTCAGGGAGAGGGCAAGGACTGGCCCTGCCCTTTGTCTACGTCAAAGATGAATTTGCTCTAACTTTCATCAATCTGCTCTAAACCCGTGTCAGGGCATCTTCGCCCAGCACATCCACCACCACCACCGTCACGTTGTCGGTGGTGTTGTTGGCCAAGGCTTTTTGAACAAGAGCCGTGGCGGCGTCCTGGCTGTGGGGGTGTTCCTGAAGAAGGGCCGTCATTTCCTGGGGGCTGACCACGCCCGAAAGGCCGTCGCTGCACAGCAGGTAGCGGTCTTCTGCCTGGGCGGTGTCTTCAAACACGTCGGGCTGGTCGCCGCCTCCTGCGCCCAGGGCCTTGCTCAGCACGTGGCGATAGGGGTGGGCGGTGGCCTGATCAGCCGTAATTTCCCCCTGGTCCATCAAAAGCTGCACATAACTGTGGTCCCGCGTGAGTTGCTCCAACTGGCCGCGACGCAGGCGATATAACCGGCTGTCGCCCACGTGGGCCCCCAGCAGGGCGGGGCCGTTCAGACACAGGGCCACCAGGGTGGTGCCCATGCGGTTCTGGCGCTCCTGGGCCTGGGTGGTGATGGTGGTGTGGGCCTGTGTGATGGCCTGGCGCAGCGCGCCCTCGGTGGGGGGGGTCTGCAAAAGGGCCTGGGCCACCAGGTCAATAGCCAGTTCCGCCGCCAGGTGACCATCGGCGTAGCCCCCCATGCCGTCCGCCAGCAGAAACAGGCCCTGGGCCGCCATGGCCTGGGCGCGGTCCTGATTGCTCTGGCGGCGCGGCCCGATGTCTGTGGCCGTGGCGGCCCTGAAGGTGAGTGGCTCAGCCACGTTTTTCCTCGCCAAAGGCATCTATCCAGTAAATATCCGTGGAAAGGCCCGAATCTGCCACAGCTTTTCGGTCAACCGGTCCCGAATCAAATCGCCCCCCCACCGCCTTGAGGGTGGCTTGGCCCGCCAGAATGGGGCGGTCGAGCACCTCGGTGAGGCGGGTGATGCCAGAGGCTTCGTTCACCATGTGGCCGATGGCGGAGTATTCCATGCGTTCGCGGCTGCCCATGGCCCCCACAATGGCCGGGCCGGAGTTCAGTCCCACCCCCAGCTTGAGCTGGGGCAGACCCTGCAGGTGAAACTCGCTGTTCAGTTCATCCATTTCCACCTGCATGCGGCGGGCAGCCCTGAGGGCCATCAGGGCGTGGTCTTCATAGGGCACCGGCGCGCCAAAAATCGCCATCAGGCCGTCACCCAGATATTTGTCGAGTGTGCCGTGATACTCCAGCACAATGGTGCTCATTTCGCTCTGTACGGTGTGCAGAATGGCCACCACCTGCTCCACCGGCAGGGCCTCGCACAGGCCGGTGAAGTCAAACAGGTTGGTGAACAGCACGGTGACGTTTTCTTTCTGGTGGTCCAGCACGGTTTCGTCTTCGCCGTCCCGCAGGCGGTCCACCACCTCCGGGCTTAAAAAACGTTGCAGGCGGTTGCGCAGGCGCATTTCCTGAGACATGCGCTGGATGAGATGCGCGTTGCCGAGCACCAGACCCGTGAGGCTTCCATAGGCGCTCAAAAAGGCCAGGACTTCTTCCTCTTGCTGGTCTTCCAGGCCGGGGGCCAGCGCGGCAAAAAGCGCCCCCTCCATTTCGCCGCGCCCGCTGCTCACGGGCACACACAGGGCCGGCGCGCGCGATTGCGGCAGCACAAGGCGCACCTCGTGGCCCTCCAGAACGTGGTCCAGCAGGCCCTCGGGCGGTTCGGGCAGGCGCTGCTGGCCCCGGCTTTCCCATGCTTTTCGGGGGGTTCCGCCCTCATTCAGCAGATAAAGCCGCATGGCCCCAATCTGGGGGCTGGCGTCCAGCGCCATGTCCATCAGGGTGGGCACGATCTCCTGCTCCACCGGCTCCATCAGGGCCTGTTTCAGGCCGCCATAAAGCGCCTGCAGGCGTTTGTCCCGCAGGGTGTCGGTGGTGTTGAACAGCTTGCTGGTGCTGGTGATGAACTGGTGCAGGTCCAGGGCCGCCTGTTTGCGGGGGGCTTCTTTGGTGGCCATTTCAAAAACAAAGCTCGATCCCCCCGCCAGGATTTCGTCGCCTTCGCTCAGGGGCAGGGGGTCTTCGGCGGGGCGTTTGGAAATGTCCTTGCCCGCCACAAACGTGCCGTTGCGGCTGCCTAAGTCGAGCGCGAGATAACAGCCCCGCGCTTCGTCAAAAAGCACCTGAAAATGCCGCCGCGACAGGTTCAGGTCCTGCACCTGAAAATCGCACTGGGGGCTGCGGCCCACCACCACGGGGGCCACCCCCAGGGCCACCGACAGACCCGCACCGGGGCCTTTGACCTGTTTGAGCAGCGCCATCATGTCACCTGCGAAAGCGCCGCCAGAACTTCCTTCATGCTGGCGGGGCGCTCCTGTGGATTTTTGTTCATGCAGTGGTGAATCACCTGTTCGAGCAGTTGGCGGTTTTTTCCCACGGCTTCGGGCAGCGCGGGGGGCGGGTCGTGCAGGTGCTTGTACATCAGCTGGGTCAGCTCGTTGCCCTCAAAAGGCGGCTGGCCCGTGAGCATTTCAAACAACATGCAGCCAAAGGCGTAAATGTCCACGCGGTGGTCCAGTTGTTTGCCGCTGAACTGCTCCGGGGCCATGTATTGCAGCGTGCCCGCCGTGATGCCGTCTATGGTCTGCTCGGTGTTGTCCACAAACTTGGCTAGGCCAAAGTCCATCACCTTCACCTCGCCGCCCCGGCTCACCAGCACGTTGTCGGGTTTCACGTCGCGGTGCACGATGGCCCGTTCGTGGGCGTGGCCCAGGGCGTCGGCCACCTGCAAAGCGATGTGTTTGGTGCTGGCCACCGGCAGGCCGTGGCCCCCGCGCCGCTGAATGAGCTGCTTGAGCGACAGGCCGTCTACATATTCCATCACCAGATATTTGAAGTCCTCAAACAGGCCCACGTCGTACACGCTGATGACGTTGGGGTGGCTGAGTTTGGCGATGGCCTTGGCCTCGCGGCCCATGCGGTCGATGGTGTCTTTGGTCGTAAGGCCCGACGACGTGATGATCTTGATGGCCACGGTGCGTTCCAGCAGGCTGTCGCTGGCCATATACACCGTGCCCATGCCGCCTTTGCCGATGGTTTTTTCGGTTTTGTAGCGGGAAAACAGGCTTTCCTTGGCGGCTTCGCCCGGTGTGCGGGGCGGCCCCGTCAGTGCCCCTGCGCCCGCTGGCACATTGGCGGCGGGTTTGTTGTATTGTTCGCGCAGGGTGCTGAAAAACGCGGCGTCGTCTTCCTGCGGTTTGGGGGCGGCGGGGGTCGCCTGGGCCTGAGCAGGTTCGCTGGCGTGTTCCTGTGCCTGCGACGAGTCTGGTTTTCCGCGCCGCAGGCGTTTCATGGGGTCGGTGTAAATGGGGCCGCCTTCGGCGGGTCCGGCGGCGGCGCCGGTTTTGAACACACGGGTCTGGCCGGTGCGTTGTTTGAGTTTTTCCAGCAGGTCCTGGGCTTCAGAGGACTTGGGAGAGGTTTTTTCGTCACTGGGGTGGGCTGCCAGAAACCGCTCCAGAAACTCCGCCGCCCGTTTGGGCTGGACCTCGTGGGTGGCCTGGATGACGGTCCACAGCAGATGTTTGTTTTCGTTCTTGAACTCTTCCAGCGCCCGCAGGGCCACCACCTCGGCCTGCTGGTTTTTGCCCTGGGCCAGCAGCGACTGGCATTCCCCCACCAGCGCGCGCACACGAAAGGCCGGGTGGTTCACCGCTCGCATATACAACCGCTCGGCCTGCACGGGTTCGTTCAGGCGCAGCAGTTCACCCGCCACGGCCACGTCCAGCTCGGCAGATTCGCCCAGCAGGTGTTGCAGGTTCTCGCTCAGGGCGCGCAACAGTTCGCGGTAATGGCCCCTGGCGACGTCGTCTTCCAGCGCGCCATAAATCTCGCGGGTTTTCTGAAACAGCACGGTGAGCACCGTGCCCGCCTGATCGGCGTTGGCAAAGGGCAGCGTGGTGTATTGCCCCATCACCTCCAGGGCCTTCTGAAAATTCGCGCCCCTTATGTGCTGGCGCGCCAGGGTGATCATCCACGGCCCGGTTTCAGGCTGAAGGCCCAGCAGGCGTTCAAACGTGGCCACCGCTTCTTCGGGCGGCAGGCCCACGGCAAAGCGGGGAATCACCTCCAGCACCTTGGTGTCGCCGGTGAGACTGTAGAGCGCAAAACCGGTCTCCACCACCAGCGGCGCATTGGCCGAGGCCACGGCCAGTTGCAGCACCTGTTGCAGGGTCCATTGGTCCTGGGGGTTTTTCTCTTTGATGGCCAGGGCCTTGGAGAGGGCCACCTCTTGCTGCCCTGCCTTGGTGAGCAGCGCCAGGGCATAACGCTGGGGCAACGGGGCCTGGGGGTTTATTTCCTGCAATTTCTCATAGAACTTGATGGCCTGGTTGATGTCGCCGCCCCCCAGCGCCAACTGGTTCACCATGGCCAGAGCGTTTTCCTGACCCTCAAACCTGGCCCCCACCGCCATGGCCAGCGTCTGGGCTTCTTTTTCGCGGCCCCGTATCTGCCCCAGACGGCCCGCGTGGGCCAGGGCTTCTTCGGGCAGTCCCAGTTGCAAGGCTTCGCGGCCCGCCTCCAGCAGCCAGGTGTCGGGCGCGCCGGGCAGGCTCAGCAGGCGTTTGAGCTGCACATAGGCGCGTGGGCCGTCGCCGGTTTGCTGATAGTGGCTGCGCAGGGTGCGCAGAATGACGTTTCGGGCAGCCGCCGGGGCCTGTCGCAGCAGGTCTTCAAAAATCGCCGGTGTGCTCTCCTGAAACAGACCCGCCTTGAGAATGCACGTGCCCAGGTCGTGGGCCAGCGTCAGGTCGGGTTCGTTCTCCTGAAGGTATTGCTGCAACAGGGTGTTGGCGGTGGGGGCGTCGCCTTTTTCAATGGCGGCCCAGCATTTTTCTGCCGTGCTGGCAAAAAACAGGCCCGACCTTTGAGGCAGGGATTTGGGACGCTCCAGGGTGCTCATGGTCTTTTTGCACCGCCAGCCGCCAAGGCAGCGGCCAGAACGGGAGACTTATTTTATCAGCCCTGGTCAAGATGGGATTTTGTCCTGCTCAACAGGGTGTTGAGAAAGTCCCTCCTGGCCTTTCTCAACCTGTTTTGCTCAGGCAAAGCCCTCGCAAAACAGCGTTTTTATTGGGGTTTTCCAAACCCCAATAAGCGGAAAATCCATCCGTGGATTTTTCAGGGTGTTTATCAACACCCTGTCAATTCAGGCTGGCGAGAAAATCCAGCACCTTTTTCTCAAAGGTTTTGGGGTGATCGGCGTGGCACTTGACGTGACTGGAACCGGGGCAGATATAAAGCTGGGCCTTTTTGCCGATGGCCCGTGCAATGCGCCGGGCGTTGGCGGGCGGCACCAGATCATCGCGCTCGGACTGGATGATGAGGGCGGGCGGCCCGCCGGTGCGGGGCCAGCGCCGGGCGATGTTCACCGTGGCCGGGTCTTGCCCCAGTGTGACAGTGAGGCGTTTTTGCACCAGCCAGGTAAAGGGCAACACGATTTTCCCGAAGCGGTTTTCGCCGTTGTGCCGCAGCACTTCGGGCAGGTCCATGAAACCCGCCTCGGCAATCACCCCCACAAGGCCGGGGGGTTTCTGGGCGGCGGTCATGAGCACCGTGGTGGCCCCCATGCTGAAACCCATGGGCGCCACGCGGGCATAACCCATCCGGCTCAGCACTCGCATGGCCCCGCGCACGTCGCGGGGTTCGTACAGGCCCATGGTGGAGTCTTTGCCGTCGCTTTCGCCATGGGCGCGCAGGTCCAGGGCGGCCACGGCATAACCGGCCTGGTGCAGCCAGGGCATGTATTCCACCACGGCGGACTTGTTCGCCCCGCGCCCATGCACCAGCAGCACGGCGGGTTTTTGCCGGGCCTGAGCGCGGTTGATGGGGGGAATAAACCAGCCCGTGAGG
>CAYJOG010000191.1:3930-5990 GCA_964371695.1 uncultured bacterium | reverse complement strand
AAAAACCCTTGATTTTTTGTGGGCTGTGCGCGGTGGGGACACCGCGCCTACTCCTGAAAATGGGCGCAAAATCAGGGGTTTTTGCCTTAAGTTAACGCCTATGGCAGGGATGCCTGTTCTACTGCTTTTGGTTTTGACCATCACGGAATCACCACCGTCTGGGATTGCTGCACCACGTCATCGCGCACGGCGATGACGGTGTGGGTTCCGCTGGGCAGGCCGGTGAAGGCGTAGCGCCCGCTGGTATTTGTGGCGGTGCCAAGACCAAGAGCGGGAATCTGCACCAGCACCCCGGCCAACCCCGCAGGCTGGAAGCCTGCGCTACTGATGGTTCCCTTGAGCGTGCCTGCGCCGCCCGTGGGTGGTGTGCCTATTTGCGGCTCATACACCTCCACGCTGGCGCTGAGGGTGACGCCCTCAAGTGTGGCGGTGAGCGACACGGGGCCGGAATCTCCCGCTGTGAAACCCCCGGTGGTGGCCGTGGCTCCGCCGGTGGCCTGCCACTGGACGGGCGCGGCGGCGGGCAGGGCGGCGCTCACGCCCCCCACGGTGTCGCTCAGGCTGGCGGCGATGAGTTCTCCTTCTCTTATCACCACCTCGTCGGCGGCCACGCCGCTGGGGCCAACGCTGAGCGCCAGGGTAGCCGGGTCAGCCCAGGCCAGCCGCCAAGGCTTGATGATTTCGCCCTGTTGCGCGCCGCCCTCTTTGGTTTGCAGGCCCCGCAGGGTAATGGTTCCCTCGGCCCCACGGGGGGCGCTGAGCACCGTCACCGTGGCCCCGAAACCATCGGCCCACAAAACGGCGCGATAACTTGTTCCTGCCGGAGTCACACTCACCGCGCTCGCAAGGCTCAGCGCTGTCACGGGTACGCTAAAGGCGAAATCCGCCGCGATGGCCACGCCGGGCGTGGCTGTAAGCGGGGCGGTGACGCTTTCGCTCGTCTCCGGTGGCGGCCCCACCACCACCGGCAGCGGGCCGGTGAGTGTTTCGCATTTCATTTCGTCGGTGGCTTCTTCTTTCACAATGCGCCAAAGGTTTTTTTTGTTGCCATAACGCAACGTGACTGACACCTGTTGGGTACAGACAAGCTCCTTGCGGTCGGCGCGGCGGCGCACCTTAAGCAGCCGCTGGCCGCTGGGCACAGTGAGGCGCTTTGCGCCGGTGGGCAGGTCGTCGGGCAGGTCCAGTTGCTGGGCGAACTCAATGACCTCGTAGGTTTCCTTGAACGCCTTCCACTCGGCCCGGCGGCCCGCCTTGTCGCGGCTCTGGCCCTTGACGGCGAAGGTGTAGTCTTCCTCGCAGTCGTCGGCGTCGCACAACAGTTCCGCCAGGGCGTCCTCGCCCACGGCGCTTTGCAGGGCAACGGCCATGTCCCGCAGGGCCTTCCTCATGCGCTCGCGCTCGGCCCCCTGGCCGGCCTGGGTCTGCACCTGCTGGGCGATGGCGGGGGTGATGCGCCCCCCCGTGCCTGCGAGTTCCGAGATGGTTCCTGTGGCAGGAGCAGCTTTTTCTACCTGCAACGCAATTTCGGCGCTCGAAAGGTTGTTCAGCGCCTTGCTGATGTCTTCAGGCTTGGCGCTGCCTCCCCCTGCCAGTTCTGTGGCCAGTTGCACGGCGACAAAGCCCTCCAGCGTGCTTTTGCCGTTCACGTTGGCGCTCACGCGGGCGTTCACATCTTCGGGAATGTCTGTTTTGACATACCCAACCGTTGTGGCAGTTCCGCCGGTGTGGTCTTCTATCCTGAGTATCCGGTTTTTGCCCGGCGGCACACCGGCCAGTTCATAAGAATCATCGGCTTTGACCTCAGCAGATTTTTGGCCATCCAATGTGGTGACGCGGAGTTTTGCCTCTGCACCGATGCCGCTGGCAACCCGGCCAACACCTGCCTCAAACGCCACCAGCCCCGCCCGGTCTACACTGCCCCCCACAGTCACACCCACGCGGGCGGCATAGGCCGAGGGGTCAATCGGGGAGTAACTTCCGCCGCCACAACCGGCGAGGAGAGCCAGCGCGCCAGCCAGCAACGGGGCAAAAAGGGCACCAGCCCGTCTATTTGTTAA
>CAYJOG010000191.1:0-3920 GCA_964371695.1 uncultured bacterium | reverse complement strand
TAATGGGAGTGACCATGATGATAGTCGCTTCAAATCGTTTTTCAAGCGGTTGGCGTTGGGCCGGGTGGGGCCGGTTTAATGTCACCCCTGCCCCGCTTGTTGCGCCCCGGCGCCTGGGGCCTCGCTCAGCAGTTCCAGCGCGGCGGCGAGGGCGGCTTCTACCGTGAGGTCGCTCAGGCAGGCTGCGCCAATGGTGCAGTGAACCCGTTTTTCGTTGCTGAAGGCCATGCAGGGGCTGCATGGCCGGTGGCTGTAAAGCACCCGGTGTTGCGGCCCCACCGGGCCATAACGGCTGGGCGATTCCGGCCCGAACAGGCTCACCGTGGGCACGCCGTGGGCGCAGGCCAGATGCATGGGGCCGGTGTCGTTGCTGATCACCAGATCGGCGAGGCTTAAGAGCGCGCTCAGCTCAGTCAGGGACGTGGTTCCCGCCCAGTTGGCCACACCCGGCGAAGACGGCAACAGCGCCATCAGGCTGGCCACGTGGGCGGCCTCGCCGGGCGCGCCCACCACCACCACCCGCGCCGGATGCCGCTGGGTGATGGCGCGAATCAGACCGGCATACCGCTCCACGGGCCAGCGGCGCTCCAGCGCCACCGTGCTGGCGTTGGGGTTGACCACCACCAGCGGCCCCGTGCCCGGCAGCGCCGCCACGCGGGCGGTGATGTCCCGCAGCGTGTCGGTGGGCACGGGCGGCGGCAACAGTTCGGGCAGGCCGGGGGAGATCACGCCCAAAGGTTGCAGCAGGTCCATGAAAATGTGGCGGATGTGCTGGTCTTCGCGCAGGGGCACCGAGAGCGTATAAAGCTGCTCGCGGTATTGCCCCCGCGTGGCGAAACCCAGCCGGTGCGGCGCACGGGTGAACCACGCCAGCAGGGTGCAGAATCGCCCGATGGGGTCCATGTCCAGCACCAGTTCAAATCGCCGGCCATAAAGGGCGGGCATCAGCCGCAGGGCGCACACCATGGCGGCAAGCCAGCCGTTGTCCTTGAAATAGAGCATTTCATCCACCGGGCCGAAACCCTCCAGAATGCCCGCGTTGCTCTCCAGCGTGAGCACGGTGATGCGCGCCGCCGGGAACCGCCGCCGCACCGCCGCCAGGGCGGGCATCAGCTCCACCACGTTGCCCAGGCCAAACAGCTTGATGATGAGCACCCGCTCCGGGTCGCGGTTGTAAACAAGCCGCGTGCCGGGCAGCAGTCGCTCCAGCAGCCACAGGCCATAACACACCGGCACACCGATGAACCGGTCGAGGAACCTTCCCAGGGTGACATTCATGGAGATGGTTTGAGTATAAGCCGGGGGGTGAAAAAAGCGGAAGAAATGGCCATCGCCGGATTACATTTTCACCGGCAGGGACATAGGAAGAAAATACGGCATCTTTACCCCCTCTCCCCTACTGGGGAGAGGGTTGGGTGAGGGGTTAAACAAGAAGCAAGAAACCAAATTTCTGTTTGGATTTTTTGCCTATATCTAACCCCTCACCCGGCTTTCGCGCTTCGCGCTCAGGCGGGCGGGGACGCCCGCCCTACTGCGTCGGCCACCCTCTCCCCGTAAAGGGGAGAGGGGACGGAGCAGCCATTGCCGAACTACCTTTTTTCCGCCATCAACCCCAGCACCCGGTCGCGTATCTGCGGCGTGCGAAAGGCCATGAGTTTTGGTCCGCGCCCCAGGCTGGCCAAGTCGGCCTGAACAGGCCCGCCGCCGGGCGCGCACACCACGCCGCCCGCGCCGGTCACAAACAGGCTGGCCCCGGCAAAATCAATGGGGCGCGAGGGCTTGGGGTGAAAAAACGCATCCAGCGCGCCTGCGCCCACATAACACAAATCCAGCGCCATGGCCCCCAGCAGGCGGGTGCGGTGAAAGGCCCGCAGCAGGGGCTGATGTTGCGCCAGTTCCTCGAAGTGATCGGGCATTTCCATGGCCAGCAGTTCCAGGCTGTCCGGCGGCAAATCCTGCGGCGGATGAAAAGGTTTGAAGTTGTGAAAGGTTTCAATGTCGCCGCCCGGCGAGGGCCGCTGGGCAAAAAAAGTTTCGCCGGTGGCGAAGTTCACCGTGTAGCCCACCAGCAGGTCTTCATAACGATCGCCTGCGGCCACGGCCAGGGTGGCGGCATAAAAAGGCACGCCCCGCTTGGCGTTGATGGAGCCGTCCACCGGGTCCACCAGCACCAGCAGGTCCCCGTGGCCAAAACACAGGCTGCCTTCTTCTTCGCTCAGCACCGAATACCCCTCGCCGGTGTGGTGATGGCGGTCTTCCAGCGCCCGCAGAATGATGCCCTCGGCAAAGCGGTCAATCTTGCAGGTCATGTCGCCGCCCGCACCCACACCCAGTTCGGCGCGGCCCTCGGCCTGGCCAAACAGCCCGGCCACGGGTTCCAGCGCCGTGGTGAGTTCCCTGAAAAAGGTCAGCCAGTCGCCCACGGCCTCAGCCTACGCCCCTGCCTTCAAACCGCAAGCGGGGATATAATGAGTGCTTCCATGTCGTCTTTGCCATATTGGGTGTGGGGGGTGCTGGGGGTGCTGCTCATTCTGGGCGAGGCGCTCACGCCGGTGATGTTTCTGCTGCCCATGGGGGTGGCGGCGCTGCTGGTGATGGTGTTCTCGTCGCTGGGGCTGAAAGGTTTTGTCCCGCAGATGTGGGTCTTTGCCGGGGCGTCCATTCTGCTCACGGCGCTGGCGCAGATTTGGCTGCGTCCGCTGCTGCACAAAAAAAAGGACACCCGCGACGGCCTCACGGGCACCGACCGGCTGGTGGGCTGCGTGGGGGTGGTCACCGAGCCGATCACCAAAGAGCGCAACCTGGGCCGCTGCCGGGTTGAGAACCAGGATTGGAGCTGCGCCACGCAAGACCCAGGCGACCACGTGGCCCCAGGCGCACGCGTGGTGGTGAAGCGTGTGGAAGGCGTGAAACTGATCGTTCAAGTCGAGTGATAATTCAGGAGGCCCCCCATGGAGTTTTTCCCCATCATCGTCGTGTTTGTCACCGCCATATTGCTGGTGAAAACCGTGAAGATCGTGCCCCAGGCCCGCGTGCTGGTGGTGGAGCGTTTCGGCAAGTTCCAGAAGGTGGCCGAAAGCGGCCTGAACATCATCGTGCCCATCATGGACAACGTGCGCAAATCCATTGACCTGCGCGAAACGTTCACCGACATTCCGCCCCAGCCGGTTATCACCAAAGACAACGTGACCATGCAGGTGGACTGCGTGGTGTATTGGCAGGTGACCGACGCCATGAAAAGTGTGTATGAGGTAGACAAAGTGGAGCGCGGCATCGAGCTGCTCACGTTGTCGGCCCTGCGGGCCATCATCGGCGACATGGACCTGGACGACACCCTGAGCGGCCGCGACCGCGTGAACACCCAGATGCGCACCAAGCTGGACATGGACACCGACAAGTGGGGCGTGAAGGTGACCCGCGTGGAGTTGCGCAACATTCACCCGCCGCCGGACATTCAGCAGACCATGGAAAAACAGATGACGGCAGAGCGCACGCGCCGGGCGGCGATTCTCACCGCCGAGGGCGAAAAACAGGCCAACATCCTCACGGCAGAGGGCCACAAACAGCGGCAGATACTGGAGGCCGAGGGCCGAGCCATGGCGGCGATTCGTGTGGCCGAAGCCGAGAAGGAATCCATTCGCCTGGTGGCTGAGGCGCTGAAGGAAAGCGCCGTGAATCCGGGGCAATATCTCATCGCCGTCAAATATGTCGAGGCCATGAAGGAAATCGCCCAGAACACCAACAAGACAGTGTTTCTGCCCTATGAGGCCACGGGCCTGATGGGCAGCCTGGGCGGCATTCAGGAATTGTTCAAAGGCATGGGTGGGAGCGGCGGGACGGGGTGACCGAACAACAGAACGACCTCTACCCCCTCTCCCCTTGAGGGAGAGGGAACGATGTTGGAGTGCATAAACTTACAC
>CAYJOG010000190.1:0-5999 GCA_964371695.1 uncultured bacterium | reverse complement strand
GGTGATGGCCGAATGGGGCGAAGCCTTTGCCCAAAAAGAGGCCGGGGAACAGGCCGGGCAGGGTGGGTGATGGGGCGCACGGGGGATTGGCGAACACCCTGCTAAACTTCTGCCGTGAGCAAGGAACGATTCATCGAGAGGCAGAACGATGTGCTGTGCAGCGCGGCCAGGCTCGCCGAAGCCGTTTCCCAAACACCCAGCGAACTCATTCGCGATGCCACCATTCAGCGCTTTGAGTTCACTTTTGAGGTCGTCTGGAAAACCCTCAAGCTCTATCTCGAACGACAGGGCCATGAGTGCGGTGGGCCTCGACTGGTGTTCAAGAAGGCCTTTGCAGAAAAGCTCATCCCCACCCCTGAAGAGGCCGATGTGTGGCTGCGGATGCTCGAAGACCGCAATCTCACCTCTCACGCCTATGACGAAGCACTTGCCAGCCGCATCTATGGAAACATCGTGCAGGACTACGCCCCTCTGCTCAGCGGCATGGCGCAAAAAATCCAGTCTTTGGAATGGGACTGAAACCATGAAGCGACTCGCCCTGCGTGACCAGGACCTCGCCGCACTCCGGCACACCTTTGGCCGTTTTCCATGGGTGCGTGAAGTGCGCGTTTTTGGTTCCCGCGCCACTGGCCACGCCCGGCGCGCTTCGGATATCGACCTTGCCATTTCAGCGCCAGACGCCACCGCCGACCAATGGTTGGATCTCACCGACGCCCTGGACGAGGCTCCCCTTATCTACGAGTTCGATGTGGTCCGCGCTGACCGCATTCACAACACCCGGCTGAAGGAAAAAATCGCCCGCGAAGGTGTGTGTATCTATCCGGAAATGCTGTCCCACGACCCAGGTGGGATGTGATAGCCTGAAAAATGGCAGAAAGCGTGGTGAACGGCTTTAAAGTCATGACAAACATTTCGGGGTGTAGCGCAGCCTGGTAGCGCACCTGCTTTGGGAGCAGGGGGTCGCAGGTTCAAATCCTGTCGCCCCGACAAATTTCATAAGACAGGATTTGAACCGGAGCCGCGTCCGCAAAGCGGTGAGGCCCAGGATGGGCCGAAAGCGGCGCAGGCTGGCCCGGCTGGCCGAGCCAGGAGGGCGAGGCCAAGAAGGCCAAATCCTGTCGCCCCGACAAATTTCATAAGACAGGATTTGAACCGGAGCCGCGTCCGCAAAGCGGTGAGGCCCAGGATGGGCCGAAAGCGGCGCAGGCTGGCCCGGCTGGCCGAGCCAGGAGGGCGAGGCCAAGAAGGCCAAATCCTGTCGCCCCGACAGCCCCCCATAAACCAAAGGGGGGTTCAAGGCGGGGCCTGCGGCCCTGCTTTTTGAGTAAGAGTCGCCAACAAAACCAGTTTTGCCCGAATCTCTTATAATCCGCCCATGTCCACCGCCATCGAAAGTATTCTTCACGAAACCCGTGTCTTCAAACCCGCCAGGGAGTTTGCCAAACAGGCCAATCTGGGGCCTGCGGAATATGCCCGGCTGAGCAAACTGGCCCACGAAAACCCGGAGCGTTATTGGGGCGACATGGCCCACGTGGTGGATTGGGTGAAGCCCTTTAAAAAGGTGCTGAACGTGAAGGGGACGGACGCCCAGTGGTATGTGGGTGGACAGCTCAACCTCTCCTATAACTGCCTGGATCGCCACGTGGCGGCGGGGCTGGGCAACAAGGCGGCGCTGATTTTTGAAGGCGAGCCGGGCGACGTGGAGATTTACACCTACCGCGAGTTGCTGCGGCAGGTGTGCCGCATGTCCGACGCCCTGCTCAAGCTGGGCATCAAACCCAAAGACCGCGTGGTGATCTACATGCCCATGTGCCCCCAGGCGGCCATCGCCATGCTGGCCTGTGCGCGCATCGGGGCCACCCACAGCGTGATTTTCGGCGGCTTCAGCGCCAACGCCATCCGCGACCGGGCCGACGACGCCCGCGCCCGTCTCATCATCACCGCCGACGGGGGCTGGCGGCGCGGCGCGGTGGTGCCGCTGAAGGAAAACGTGGACGAAGCCCTCAAGAAAAAGGGCCACACCGTGGAGCATGTGGTGGTTTTTCGCCGCTGCCACAACAAGGTGAAAATGCACGCGGGCCGGGACATCTGGTGGCACGACGCCGTGGCGGATGCCAAGGATTTTGTCGCCCCCAAGGCGCTGGACTCGGAACACCCCCTGTTTGTGCTCTACACCAGCGGCAGCACCGGCAAACCCAAGGGCGTGGTGCACACCACGGGGGGCTATGCGGTTTATGTCACCCTCACCAGCCGCTGGGTGTTTGACCTGAAACCCGACGACACCTATTGGTGTACCGCCGACGTGGGCTGGGTGACAGGCCACAGTTATGTGGTCTATGGCATTCTCGGCAACGGGGCCACGTCGGTGATGTACGAAGGCGCGCCCAACCATCCCCATCCGGGGCGATTCTGGGAGATCATCCAGCGCCACGGCGTGAGTGTGTTCTACACCGCCCCCACGGCCATCCGCGCCTTCATGCGCTGGGGAGACCAGCACCCCAAAAAGTTCGATCTCTCCAGCCTGCGCCTGCTGGGCACCGTGGGTGAACCCATCAACCCCGAAGCGTGGATGTGGTATCACCGCGTGATTGGCAAAGAGCGTTGCCCCATCGTGGACACCTGGTGGCAGACCGAAACCGGCGGCATTCTCATCACGCCGTTGCCCGGTGTGACACCCACCAAACCGGGCAGCGCCACGTTGCCCTTGCCGGGCATTGAGGCGGCCATTGTGGACGAAGAAGGCAACAAGGTGAAAAAGGGCACGGGCGGTCTGCTGGTGATCGAAAAACCCTGGCCCAGCATGTTGCGCACCATCTTCAACGACCACGCCCGTTACAAAGAAACCTACTTCTCCAAGTTCCCCGGCATTTACTTCACCGGAGACGGCGCGCACCAGGACAAAGACGGTTATTTCTGGATCATGGGGCGCGTGGACGACGTGCTGAACGTGGCGGGTCACCGCCTGGGCACCATGGAGGTGGAAAGCGCGCTGGTGAGCCACCCCGGTGTGGCCGAGGCCGCCGTGGTGGGGCGTCAGGATTCACTCAAGGGCCAGGCGGTGGTGGCGTTTGTCACGCTGAAGGCCAGCCAGAAACAGAGCGGCAAACTGGCCCAGGAACTGCGCGCCCACGTGACGGAAGAAATCGGCGCCATCGCCCGGCCCGACGACATTTATTTTGCCGACGCCCTGCCCAAAACCCGCAGCGGCAAAATCATGCGCCGCCTGCTGCGCGACGTGGCCGAGGGCCGCGAGAGCACCGGCGACACCACCACGCTGGAAGACCGCGAAGTACTCAAGAAACTGGCCCACGGCAAGGCGTAGCATCTTTTCCCCGGCGTCATTCCCGCGAAAGCTGGAGGTTGGAAGCTGGCGGTTGGCGAAAGAAAAGACCTCATTGTTCCCTCTCCCCTTTGGGGAGAGGGAACAGCGGGGGCGCAGGAACAAAGGGGATCGGCAACAAAGAAAAATGCCTATTCGCCCCCCGGTGTCATTTTTGCGAAAGCGGCAGTCCGGCTAAAACAAAAGCCATCACACTTGCCTTCCTCTTTTCGGGGGCTTGGCGGGTTTTGTCGGTGCGGCGTTGTCCTGTGCCAGTTTGGCCAGCATGGCGTCGGTCATCCAGTGCAGGTGGGCGCGACGCTCGGCCAGGGCCTGGGGTGAGAAGGGGTCTTTTTTCCACAGGCCCTCAAACACCGGCGCGTAGGTGAAATAGTTGATGACCATGCCCGAAAACGTCACAAAAAACTGCCGCGCCGCCAGAGGGCCATCGGGGGCCGTGGCCTCTTTCAGCAGCTTCAACACGCCTTGGGTAAACGGGGCCATGTTGCGCCGGAGCAGGGCGTGGTGGGTGGTGTCGCCCGCCACCATCTGCTGGGTCAGCCGGGCGTATCGCCGGTTTTCATTGATGAAATCAAAATAACCGTCCACCAGTCCGTGCAGGCGTTCCTCAAGCGCGCCTTTGCGGGCAAAGGCTTCTTCCAGCGCGCTCAGGTGAGCGGCGTAATAAGGCTCCAGCACTTTTTCAAACAGGGTCTCTTTGCTGCCGAAGTAATAAAACACCATCATTTTGCTCACGCCCGCCCGGCTGGCGATATCGGCCACGCTCACGCCGTCAAAACCCCGCTCGCCCAGCAGTTCGTCGGCGGCCTGCAAAATGTGCCGGGCGGCGTCGGGGTTTTCCTTGCGTGTGTGCCGCGTGGCCATGAGGGCAGTGTAGCGGCCCCCGACCCCCGTGTAAACCGAACGGTTAAACCGATTGGTTGACAAGTCGGAAAATCCGGGTTATCTTCTTTTCAACAACAACACCAGGAGGTCATCATGGGCATCGTCAAGGAACTCGGACTCGACAAGAAGGTTCTGCCTTCCAACACCATCAAGGGCGGAGAAATCTTGAGCCGCATGTTGGCCGCCGAGGGTGTCAAACACGTGTTCGGCATCATCGACGGCACCTATTTCGGCCTTTATTCCACGCTGGAAAAAAACGGCATTCGCCTGATTACGCCACGGCATGAAACCAGCGCCGCCCACATGGCCGGGGCCTATGCCCGCCTCACGGGCAAGCTGGGGGTGTGCATCGCCAGCAACGGGCCGGGGGTGGCCAACATCCTGCCCGGCGTGGCGGTGGAAAACGCCGAGGGCAACCGGGTGTTGCTCATCACCAGTTGCCGACGGGTGGGCATTGTGCATCCCGACCGGGGCGGGGCTTATCAGTATTTTCCCCACACCGAAGTCACGCGCCCCATGACCAAACTGAGCGTGACCGTGCCCAGCCCCGACCGCGTGGCCGAACTCATGCGTCAGGCCCTGCGGGCGAGCTTTGAGGGCCGCCCCGGCGTGGTGCATCTGGATGTGCCCGAAAGCATCATCAACGGCGATTACGACCCCAACGCGGCGTGGTTCCGGCCCCCGGCGAGTTACCGCGTCACCACGCCGCTTCATCCTGACCCCGCCCTGGTGGCCAAAGCCGCCAAGCTCATCGCTTCGGCCAAAAAGCCCTTGATTCACGTCGGTTCGGGCGTCATTCACGCCCAGGCGTTTGAAGAACTGAAGGCCCTGGCGGAATTTCTGGACGCCCCCGTCACCACCAGTTGGGGCGCCCGCGCCGCGCTGGATGAACGCCTGGACGTGGCCGTGCCCATGCCCCTGGTGGAAGTGGTGAACAAGGCCCGCACCCAGGCGGATCTCGTGTTGTGCCTTGGCTCGCGCATGGGTGAGACGGACTGGTGGGGCAAGGCCCCCTATTGGGGCCGCCCCGGCGAGCAGAAGTTCATTCAGGTGGACACCGACGCCACCACCCTGGGCAACAACCGGTCTGCGGATCTGGCGGTGCAGGCGGACGTAAAAGTGTTCATGTCGGCGCTGCTGGAGCACTTTCAGAGTGGCCGCAAACCATCGGGCGCGGCAGACAGAAAAGCCTTTGTCGCCAGCATCAAAAAAGAACGCCTCGCCACCCGCGCCAAGCTGGACAAACACCTCAAAGACAAAGCCACTCCCATGAACCCCGCCCACGTGGCGGCGGTGTGTCAGCGGGTTTTCCCCGAAGACAGCGTGGTGGTGGTGGACGGCGGCAACACCGCCATCTGGGCCAACTTTTTTCACGAGGTGCGCCACACCAACACCATGCTGGGCACCGCCAAGATGGGCATGTTGGGGGCCGGTGTTTCGCAGGCCCTGGGGGCGCAGGCGGCGGTGGGCAAGCGGCAGGTTTATTGCATCATCGGCGACGGGGCCATGGGGTTTCACCCGCAGGAAATCGAAACAGCGGTGCGCAACAAACTGCCGGTGATTTATCTGGTGCTGTGCGACCGCCAGTGGGGCATGGTGAAGATGAACCAGCAGTTCGCCCTGCGTCCGCTCAAAACCTTGGTGATGAAATCTCTGGGGCCAGACGAAACCATCAACGCTGACCTGGGCGAAACACAGTTCGACGTGCTGGCCCGATCCATGGGGGCCTATGGCGAGCGCGTGGCCGACCCGGCGGGGCTGGAGGGGGCCATTG
>CAYJOG010000189.1:0-6127 GCA_964371695.1 uncultured bacterium | reverse complement strand
GACGGCGAAGCCTGCATCCTGGCCACCGGCGCGGGATCGGTGAACAGCGCCGCGCTGGCGTTCAGCGTGACGGCGGCGGATCTGGTGGGCGACATTGACACGCTGGTGACGGCCACGGGCTTCCTCAACAGTTGTTCGGGCACCACCAACCTGCCGGGGTCTGACATCTGCATGACCGACCGGGCCAACGTGAGCTTTGACCCCTCCCAGGCCAACACCCTGGTGAGCGACCAGTTCACACCGGCGCTGAAAATCCGCGCCCAGCGCGCCAGCAACAGCAGCGAGGTGAGCTTTGGCGATTTCGCCAACCGCATCGCGGGTGTCACCTTCAACACCGCCATGAATCCCACCGATCTGAACCAGCGGGTTTATGGCGTGGGCAACGACCTGTTTGTCGCGCCCAACACCCTGGGGGCCGCCACCATCACCCTGCAATACAAAGGTTTCAACAACCGCACCAGCGTGAACACCTACAACCCCAGCGGCACCACCGCCCAGGTCAGCATGTCCTTTACCGTGGCGGCGGGCGACCAGTTGCTGGAAAACTTCCGCGTGTCCATCGCCGCTGGCGACTTGGCCGACGAACTGGGCAACACGGTTGCCGGGGCTCTCACGGTGTTTGGCAGCGGTAATCTGGCGGTGTATGACCCCGCCACCGGCAGCGCCGCCACCGGCCTGATCACCCCCGTCTCCGACGCCAACTTTGCTTATGTCGAAGCCTATGACAGCGGCGGCGGCACGCCCCAACTGCGGGCCAACATTCCCAACTACGTCAACAACGATGTCACCGTAGACGACACCCCCACCACCGGTCAGGTCACCGTGAACTATGACCAGGCCGCCGGGGCCTGCGTGGCCGCCACCAACGACGCCTGCGGGTTCAAGTTTCCCCTCAAGGTGGTCATGGCAGACGAACTGGGCACCAACCTCACCGTGGCGGGCATGGCCCAGGCCCAGTTCAATGCGGGCAACGCCACCCAGAACGACGGGGCCAACGTGGCCTATTGGGCTGTGGAGGCCACCGGCGCGCTGAGCATTCAGCGGGATGGTTACGCCGACATCGCCACCACCCACACCCCCAACCTCAACAGCGTCACCACCTCAGACAGCCAGCAGATGGTGCTCACCCTGGGGGTGGGCTCTGCGCTGGGCGCGGCCCCCACCGGCGCGGGCCAAACCTTCAAGGGGCTTCAGTTTTCCAAAAAAGTGACCTTTGCCGACGAGCTGGGCGGGGGCCTCACCCCCACGGCGGCCACCGCCGGGGCCAGCAACGTGGCCTGCACCCTCAGCGCCAGCGCGGCCTATTGTCCCGTGGTGCTGGCCGATGACAACGCCGGTGAAAACGTGGTGTCCACCACCGATGGTTATGACGGCGACAGCGGCAACACCGTGGGCGCGGCCAACCGCACCGCCCACACCGACGCCCAGACCGTGGTGGCCCGCACGGCCATCCAGTTCAGCAAAAAAATCACCTTCGCCAACGAGCTGGCTGGTGTCATCACCCCCAGCGCTGTCACGGCGGGCGGCACCAACGTGGCCTGCACCATGAATGGCGCAACCGCCTATTGCGCCGTGCCCCTGGCACAGGACGACGCCGGTGAAAACCTCGTGGTGACCATTGATGGTTATGACAGCGACAGCGGCACAACTGGCGGGGCCGCCAACCGCGCCGCGCAGACCGACGCGCAGACGGTGCTCACCTACACCAACGTGCTGTTCAGCAAAAAAATCACCCTCACCCGCGAGCAGGACGCCGGCGCGCTCACGCCCACGGCGGTCACCGCCGGCGCAAACAACGTCACCTGCACCATCAACGCGGGCACGGCCTATTGCCCCGTGCCCGTTCTGGATGACAACGCCGGTGAAAACGTGGTGGCCACGGTGGATGGTTACGACGGCGACAGCGGCGCCACCGGCGGCGCAGCCAACCGCACGGCGCTGGCCGATGCGCAGACCGTCATCACCATCACCAATGTGCAGTTCAGCAAAAAAATCACCTTTACCCGCGAGGTGGACAGCGCCCCCGTGGCCCCCACGGCGGTCACCGCCGGTGTGGGCAACACGGTCTGTCCGGTGATTGCCGCGAACGTGGCTTATTGTCCCGTGCCTTTGGCGGGCGATGACGCCGGAGAAAACGTCGTCCCCACCATCGCCGGTTATGACAGCGACAGCGGCACAACGGGGGCTGCGGCCAACCGCGCCACCCTGACCGATTCACAAACCCTTGTCACGGTGACAGGCGTGCAGTTCGCCAAAAAAATCACTTTCGCCAACGAGCTGAGCGCGGCGATTTCCCCCAGCGCGGTCACCGCCGGGGCCAGCAACGTGAACTGCCTCTTGAACGCGGGTGCGGCCTATTGCCCCGTGGTGATTGCAGACGACACCACCGAGAACGTGGTGATCACCATGGACGGTTATGACAGCGACAGTGGCACCACCAATGGCTCCACCAACCGCGCCGCCAATGCCGATGCGCAGACGGTGCTCTCTTACAGCAACGTGGCTTTCTCCAAAAAAATCACCTTCGCCGACGAACTGGCTGGCGTCATCACCCCCAGCGCCGTCACTGCAGGAACCCCAGGCACGGCCTGTGTGATGAACGGCGCCACGGCTTATTGCCCCGTGCCGGTGGGTGAGGATGCTCTCGCCGAAACCATCACCATGACCCTGGACGGTTACGTCACCGGTTCCGGCACCACTGCTGGCGGAGTTGACCGCGGCGCCAACAACAACCCCCAAACCGTGCTCACCTACACCAATGTGCGGTTCAGCAAAAAAATCACCTTCACCCGCGAGGTGGACGCCGCCGCCCTCACGCCCACGGCGGTCACCGCCGGTGCTGGCAATGTCACCTGCACCATCAACGCGGCCACGGCTTATTGTCCCGTGCCCCTGGCGGGCGACGACGCCGGTGAAAACGTGGTGGCCACGGTGGATGGTTACGACGGCGACAGCGGCACCATCGGCGGCGCGGCCAACCGCGCAGCCAACACCGACGCCCAGACGGTGCTCACCGCCACCAATGTGCAGTTCAGCAAAAAGGTCACCGGCATCACCAGCGAGGCGGGCACGGCCATCGCCATCGCCGCCGCCACGCTCAGCGCGGGCACGAATCTGGTGAACTGCATCAAGGACGGCGGCAACACGGCGTTTTATTGCCCCGTGGCCCTGGCCGATGACGACGCGGGCGAAAACATGCAGGTGACGCTGGATGGTTACGTGAAAGCGGCGGTCACCGCCACCACGGCCACCAACCGCGCCGCCGCCACCGACGCCCAGACCAGTCTTGCCCTGACAGCGGTGAAGACCTCCAAAAAAATCACGCTTACCCGCGAAGGCGCGGGCTTGGCCTATTCCGGCGCCACGGTCACGGCGGGTGCGAACAACACCGCCTGCACCGAAACCCCCGCCAGCAGCGGCGTGTATTACTGCGCCGTGCCCCTGGCCGATGACACCGCCGAAAACGTGCTCCAGGCCAAGGCGGGTTACATCACCAACTCCGGCACCCTCACCGGCGCAACCAACCGCGCGGCCAACACCGACGTCCAGACGGCGCTCACCCAGGCCAATGTGCGTTATTCCCTCAAGGCCACCATGGCCACCAGCCTGGGGGTGCCCATCACGGTGAGCACGGCCAACTTCCCCACCTTCACCTATGGCGGGGCCACCTACACCGAGGCCGTGGGCAACGTGGCCTATTTCGCCCCCGCTGCGGCGGGCACGGCGGCCCTGGTGATTGATTCGGTGCTGGGCAGCAACCCCAACACCGCCTTCGCCAACCCCGGCGTCACCACCGGCGTCACCACCCAGACCACCATCGAACTGGGCGGCCCCAACGACCCGCCCTATTCCGCCCTGCTCACCCCCACCGCCACCGCCGAGGGCGCAGCGGTGCAGGCCAAGGGCTTCACCACCAATGTGACGGTGGACGTGTGCTCGGCAGCCGCCACAGCAGACGCCACCTCGGCCTGCGCAGCGGGCGCCGGGCCGGTGAACAACCTCACCAGCGTCAACTTCTTCCCCAAAATCGGGGCCACCTACAGCGCCCCCACCGCGTTCGCCACCAGCTCCACGCCGGGGCGATACCTGCTCACCATCACCACCAGCGCCACGGTGCTGGACATCGTGAACCTGCAGGTGGACACCGACGCGCCGGTGGATTACCTCAACAAGACCGGCCTCGCGCTCACCTTCACCAGCGGCCTTGCAAACGTGTCCGCCTCGGTGGACATCGCGGGGGATTACCTCTGTTTCTCCACCACGGCGGGCGGGGCCTGTGCGGCTGCGGCTTCCATCAGCGCCGATAACGACACCACCCTGCACGTGGTGGCCAAAAACAACGACGGCAACACCATCACCACCGGTGTGGACGCCGCCCGCTCCGTGACGGTCACCATCACCGGCGGCCCCACGGGCGAACTGGCCAGCACCACGGGCATCGTGGGCGTGGGCGGCGTAGTCCAGAACCCGGCTTCAAGCGCCACCCTCACATTGGCGGCGGGCACCGGCAACATCACGTTCCGGGGCCGCACCATCGCCAGCGGAACCACCAAATATGTCATCACCGCCAACACCGTGGCCCCCGTGGTGTTCCCCCAGAACATGCCCGCAGCCAACCCTGGCCACCAGAGCATGAGCGTGGACGTGACACCCGGTGCGGGCAACAAAATCACCCTCACCAGCCCGGTGGCCACCGCCACGGCGGGTAGCAACATCGTCATTTCCGCCAGCGTCACCGACGCCTACGGCAACCTCGTGACCACCGGCGGACCCTATGCCGTCACCCTGGCGGCCACCGGCGGCACGGCCCAATACACCACCAACCCGGTGAACACTGCGGCGGGCATCGCCAGCACCAACGCCACTTCGCTTTCCATCGGCTCACTGGCCTTCACCGCCACCGCCAACCCGGCTCTGGCGGGCGGCTCCAACACGCTTACCCTCAGCTTCACGCCCGGAGGCGTGGCCTCGGTCACCATCACCGCCACTGCGGCTTTCGCCACCGACGCCAACGGCACCGTGAGTCTGGTGCTGCGCGACACCAACGGCAACATCCTCACCACCGACAACGCCACCACGGTCACCGTCACGGCCAGCAACGGCAGCAGCGTGTCGCTGCCCGACTTCGCCGCGGCCACCGTGGGGCAGATTGTGGGCGACGGCACCAACGCCAGCCCCACCAACACCACCCGCACCAAAACCGTGCAGGTGGCGGGGGGTCAGGCCACCCTCACGCTGCAAAGCCGCGTGGCGGGCACCGTCACCCTGGGGGCCGCCGTGGGCGCGGTCACCGGCGCGGGCAGCGCCACCGCCAACCCGGCGGCTTTCACCAAGGTGCTCACACTGCTCACCGGCGAAACCCAGGTGCCCGGTTCGGCTTCCGGCAAATCTGGCACCCCCACCGCCAGCATCGAGACCGGCCAGAGCTTCAATCTGGTCATCAAGGCCACGGACGCCTACTACAACACCATCACCACCGAAACCTCCAACGTCACGGTGAGTTCCACCGACGACACCAAGGCGGCCTATGCGCCGGGGGCCACCCAGGCCTTTGTGGCGGGTTCGGCCACCACCAACGTCACGCCGGGCACGGCGGGCACGGACATCACCTATGTGGCCACCAGCGGCACACTCACCAGCAGTGTGGACGTGGACGTGACAGTGGACGTGGACACCCCCGCGAACATCGCCGGTTTTGACGCCGCCACCAACACCATCAAGCCCAACACCGGCGCGGCCAGCAACGGCTCCACACAGGACATCACCACCGCTGCGGGCGTCAAGCCCATGCTTCGCGGGCCGGACACCGATCCCAACGATCCCTCCAAAAAGCTGGGCGGCGGCAATGGCATCTCGGCTCTGGTCAAGATTTACGTCTACGACATTTTCGGCAACGCTGCGCCCAATGTGCCCGCCGTGATTACGGTCACCATCATCTCCGCTGGCCGGGCGGGCAGCGGCCTGCTCGCCAACGGAGCCAACATTGCGGCAGTGGGAAATGGCACCACCGACCAGAACGGTCTGGCCTCCTTTGACCTCAGCGACGCCACCAACGGCGGTGTGATGGACCTGCAACCCATGGTCACCATCGGCGGGGTGCAGATGCGCTATGGCAACGCCCTTCGTG
>CAYJOG010000188.1:0-6146 GCA_964371695.1 uncultured bacterium | reverse complement strand
CAGGCTCTTGCGGTCATGGATGACCGCATCCGAAAGCCGAAGCTTTGAAAAAGCGGAGGTTTTCGCCACGCCGAGGGGGCTTTGCCCCCGCTGGCGTTGGGTTTGAAAAGTCCACGACGGACTTTTCAAACAGGCTCTGAGGGAGAGGGCGGGGCATGGCTGAGTGAAAACGAAGCCATGTCCGGGTGAGGGGGAAAGAATACACTTACCAAAATAAGGGGTATTGATAATCCAGCCGTTCCCCCTCACCCGCCGTGGGTTTCGCTTTGCTTAACCCACGGCTGCCCTCTCCCTCAGGGAGAGGGCAAATGATGGCGCCGCATTATTTTCTACATCAAATTCTGACTCTTTCCTGTTGAAGGCATTGCCCTACGTCCCGATTTCCTCTGATGTCACCACCATTTGGGCTTCTGCGTTTTTGGTCTGCCGGGCGCGGAACCGCCGATATGCCTTGGCCACCGCCTGGTCTTTCAGGCCAATGATGCTGGCCGCCAGAAGCCCCGCGTTAACCGCCCCGGCCTTGCCCAGGGCCAGTGTGCCCACCGGCACGCCGCCGGGCATCTGCACGATGGACAACAGGGCGTCCAGACCACCGGTGGCGTGATTGTGAATAGGCACCCCCAGCACCGGCAGGTTGCTTTTGGCGGCGCACACACCGGGCAGATGGGCCGAGCAACCCGCCCCGGCAATGATCACGTCAAACCCGCGGGCCTCGATGGTTTCAAGATATTTCAAAAGCGCGTCGGTGGCCCGGTGGGCAGAGATCACACGCACCTCACTTTCCACACCCAGCTCCCGCAGTTGAAGAGCGGCGTGTTTCATCACGTCCAGGTCAGACCGGCTGCCCATGAGAATCGCCACGCGGGGCTTGCCCGTCTTTGGCAAAGCGGCAGATTTTTTGGCAGGGGCTTTGTTCATGGCTGGAGTATAAAAGAAGCATCAAAACCTGTTTATAAAGTCCGTCGTGGACTTTATAAACCCAACGCCTTCAGGGGCAAAGCCCCTTCGGCGTGGCAAAAACCTACACTTTTTCAAAGCTTCGGTTTTCGGGTGCGGACATCCATGCCCGCAAGAGCCTGCCTTAAAATGCCGCCATGTCTGCCGCCAACACCATGAACGCCATCACCATTTTTCAGCACGGAGGCCCAGAAGTCCTCACCCTGGCTCCCCACCCCGTTCCCCAGCCAGGCCCGGGCGAGGTGCAGGTGCGCATCAAGGCCGTGGGGCTGAACCACCTGGACCTGTGGATGCGCCAGGGCATCGAATCGTTCGAGATTCATTTCCCGCGCATTCTTGGCTCAGACGCCGCAGGCGTGGTGAGCGCCCTGGGAGAAGGCGTCACAGGTTTTTCTGTCGGCGACGAAGTGATGATGAATCCCTCGATGGTGTGCGGCGAATGCGACGTGTGCCTGTCGGGAGACGACGTGTATTGCCGCCGGTTCACCATGCGCGGCGAACATGTGGATGGCCTGGGGGCGGAGTTGGTGGCGATGCCCGCCGCCAACCTGATCACCAAGCCGGATTTTTTGAGTTTTGAAGAAGCCGCCACCGTGCCGGTGATTTTTCTCACCGCCCACCGCATGGTGGCCACACTGGGCCAGCCCCGGCCCGGCAGTTGGGTGGTGGTGCAGGGGGCCACCAGCGGCGTGGGCATGGCGGCCATGCAGGTGGCGAAGGCCGAGGGGGCCAACGTGCTGGCGGTGACGCGCAAAATGGACGCCGCCCCGCGTCTGAAAACCCTGGGCGCGGATGAAGTGGTGAGCGATCAGCTCACCATGCTGACGCGGCTGAAGGAACTCAGCGGCAAAGCCATGGCCAGCGTGGTGGTGGACCACGTGGGCAAGGCCACCTGGCAGGGCAGCCTGCGGGCGCTGGGGGTGCGGGGGCGGCTGGTCACCTGCGGGGCCACCAGCGGCCACAAGGTAGAGATTGACCTGCGCCACCTGTTTTTCAAACACCAGCAGATTCTGGGGTCCACCATGGGCACGCGGCGGGAGTTCCAGATCATCGGCGAGCGCATCCGCCAGCAGATTTACAAACCGGTGCTGGACAAGGTTTTTCCGCTGGCAGAAATCCAGCAGGCCCACGCCTATCTGGAATCAGCCCAACAGGTGGGCAAGGTGGCCGTGAGGTTTCCGGATTAAATCGGCATCACGCCGGGACGGGGTTTTTCTGCGGCCCAGGATTTTTCGCTCACCGGTGCGCCCTTTTCCCGGAGTGCGGCGCGGTGTCCGGTGATGGGTGTGCGCATCAACAAATCTTCAAAGGGCGTCAACTGCGCAAACGCCGACAACGACAGCACACGCCCGGCATAGGCTGCCGTGTTGGGCCACCTTGCCGCGTCAGGCATAAACCCTGCAAAAGCCGCATTGCGAAAAAACGCCGCCAGACTGATGTCGGCAATGCTCAACTCACCAAACAAAAAGCCATCGGCAGGCAGATTTGCTTCGAGATGATTCATCACCTCCGGGATTTCTTCGCCCAGTGTGCGGGCGAGTTTTTCTTCGTCCACCGCTGCGCCAAACACAAACCGCTGGATCACCCGCACGTTGTAAAACCGCCAGATGAATACATCCCCCAGGCGGGTGTCGGCGTACTCCTCCCACCAGCGGGCGCGGGCGCGGTCTGCAATATTCGCGGGGTAAAGCGCCGGCGCGGGGTAACGGTCTTCGAGATACTGGCAAATCACCGAGCTATCGCACAGCGTCACCGGGCCGTCGATGAGCACGGGAATGCGACGCAACGGGCTTAAGCGGGAAAACTCATCGTTGCCGAAAAACGGTACGATGGGGTCAATTTCATAGTCAATGCCCTTGAGCGCCAGACACACCAGCACCTTGCGGACATAGGGCGAAAGGTAAGTGCCGATGATTTGAACCGGCGCGGCCACAGCCGATTAAAACCGGTAACCCGCCATCACCGAAGTGCCGCCCAGATCGGTGTTTTTGTCGTCACCCAGAAAGGAATGACGCGCCTCGACCAGCAGGCTGTTGGGGAACTGATAACCCGCCAGGGCATTCAGCCCCAGCTTGCTGGCGGTGCCGCCAACGGGGGCTTTCATCCAGCCCTGTGTCACGCCCAGGCCATAATAAAACTTGCCCACGGGGCTGTTGATGCGCGGCGTGACGATGTAGTTGAGATGCAGGTAACGCTGGCTGGATTCCTGATCTCGTGTGGGGGAAATCTTGATGTCTCCGGCGGCGAAATCACCTTGCAACGAAATGCGGCCCAGGGCGGGCAGTTTCAGGCTGGCTTCCAGCCCCACCACATAACCATTGTCGGCGTTGCCTTCGCGGGGCAACATCACGCCGCCCTTGATGGCGAACTTGATGAGGCCGGGTTTCCACTGCGCCACCTTGCTCACCACGTTTTTGCTTTTCTTTTTGGCCGGTGCGGCCTGGGCCTTGGGGGCGCTCAGCCCCAGCACCAGCAGGCTGGCGGCGGCGAAATAAAATCGATGGGAAGTCAGGCGCATGTTTGCCTCCAGAAAGAGATGCCGCAGAGCATAACAGGTTGCCGGGCGCTTGGCCGGGGTCACGCCAAACACCCTAGTTATTGCAGCGACTTCACCAACCCCTGAAGACTCTTATAGGTCACGGGCAGAAACTCGGTGTCGATGCGCACCACCACGCCGTCCCTGTCCAGCACCACGTTGGAGCGTTTGCATTTGTTCACGATGGGATACCACGCGTCAAACAGACGGGCCACCTTGCCGGTGGGGTCGGCGGCCAGGGTCATTTTGAGGTTTTTTTCTTCCCTGAAACGCACGTGGGTTTCCAGTGTGTCGCTGCTGATGCCCACCACCGTGGCGTTCAGGTTTTCCAACTCTGTCCAGCCGGTGGAATATTCACAAAGCTGCTTGGTGCAGACCGGTGTGAAATCCCCCGGATAAAACACCAGCACCACCGGGCCATGGCCCAGGGCCGCGCTCAGTGAAAAAGTGTCTCCCGGCACAGCGGGCAGTGTGAAATCGGGGGCCTTCTGGCCAACTTTGATCATGGGCGAATTATACCCAGCCCCGCACAATTCCTATTTTTGCAACGATATTTTCAGCGCCTTAAACTCCACACGGATTGTCCTCGCCCGGTCATACCATCCAGCAAATCAGTGAAATCCTCAGGCAGCACGCCCAGGACACTTACAGCGACCTGGCCGGAACCTATGACCAGACCCTGCTGGACACGTTTCATTACCAGTCGCACCGGGCCGTGGCGCAGGCGCTGAAAATTCTGAAACCCGCCCCGCACGCGCCCTGGCTGGACCTGGGCTGCGGCACTGGTCTGGTGGGAACAGCGCTGAAAGAAGCCGGCCTGCCCCTGGCGCTCACCGGCATGGACCTTTCTGCCGTCATGATCACCCAGGCGCCTGCGGACATTTATGAAAAAAGGGTTCTGGCCAATGCCGCACTGTCCTTTCCCTTTAATCCGCAGACTTTTGACGGCGTGGTGTGCGCTGGCCTGATGGAGCACATGGTTTCGCCCGCCCACGTGGCCGGCGAAACCGCCCGTGTGCTGAAACCGGGCGGATTTTTCCTGCTCACGGCGCCGCCCTCGGTGGATGGCTCGGACTGGAACCTGGACCCCACGGGCAGGTTTCTGCTGCATCACCCCCAGGCCATTGCAGAAGCCCTGCAACAGGCCGGTTTCGCGCTGCTTCACCAGATGGCCTTCAACGCCTATCTCAACGGCACGAACTGGCAACAGCATGTGCTGTTCATCGCCCAACGGACCTCTTAGAGCCTGTTTTAAAAGTCCGTCGTGGACTTTTAAAACCCAACGCCTTCGGGGGCAAAGCCCCCTCGGCGTGGCGAAAACTTCAACATTTTCAATGTTTCGGTTTTCGGATGCGGTCATCCATGACCGCAAGAGCCTACACTGTCAGTTTTTTAACTACTTTTAAAGTAGGCTCTTAGGCCGTGTTAACATGCCCCATCATTTTCAGGGGGCAACCATGACCATTCGTGACCTGGCAGACGCACTGGGCATTTCATTTGAAGGCAACGCCGAGAGGGAAGTGGCGGGTGCGGCCAGCCTTGAAAATCCAAAACCCGATCACGTGGTTTATGTGGAAAAACCCGACGCGCTGGAAAAACTCCAGGCTGCCTGCCCCCAAGCCATTCCCCTGCTGGCGTCGGACCTCGCCACCACCGGGGGCGACCACCTGCGCACGCAGCGGGGCAAATACACTTTTGTGGACCTGCTGGCCCTGTTCGACCCCCGCCCCACGCCCGCACCGGGCATCCACCCCATGGCTTTTGTGGCCGACACCGCCCAGGTGGCAGAAAGCGCCAGCATCGGCGCTTTTGCCGTGGTGGAAGACGGTGCGGTGGTGGGTGAGAACACCGTGGTTCATCCGCAGGTTTACATCGGCCACGAGGCGCAGATTGGCGAGGACACGGTGCTGTATCCCCAAGTGGTCATCAACGCCTTTTGCCAAGTGGGGGCGCGGTGCATTCTGCATTCCGGCACGGTGATCGGCGCAGACGGCTTTGGCCTGATAGAGGCCGAAGAAGGCCACACCAAAGTGCCCCAGATTGGCCGGGTCATCATTTCGGATGACGTGGAAATCGGCGCGAACTGCACCATCGACCGGGGCACCATCGACGACACCCTCATCGAGCGGGGCGTGAAGTTCGACAACCTCTCGCACATCGGCCACAACTGCCGCGTAGGCGAGCACAGCCGCATCGTGGCCCAGGTGGGCATCAGCGGTTCGGTGGACATTGGCCGCCACGTGATTTTTGCGGGTCAGGCGGGGGCCGCCGACCATGTGAGCATCGGCGACTACGCCATCATCGGCGGCCGGGGGGGGGTCATCAGAAACATCCCCGCCGGCAAAATGCTCTACAGCGGCATGCCCGCCGCACCCCACGCCGAAACCGTCACGCAATACAAAACCCTCAAGGCCCTGCCCGGCTTGGTGCCCGAAGTGATGAAACTGTTCGAACGGGTCACCAAACTGGAGAAATCACTGCAACAGTGCCAGCCGCCGAAGGAATAAGCGCCGTTTATTCGGCGGTGGGAGTTCGAGCGGAGTCTTTCTGGGTGAACATTCCTGTCAAGTTTATAATACAAATTTTCAATCGAAACAGCATTAACCCTGAGCGATGAGCCGGTTTGGAAATGGGTGCTGCGAAGTCCGGCGGT
>CAYJOG010000187.1:0-6158 GCA_964371695.1 uncultured bacterium | reverse complement strand
GGGCGCGGGGCGCGCCGCCGCCGCGGCCGCCCCCGGGCGCGGGGCGGGGCCGGGCGCGCCCCCCCCCCCCCCCCCCCAGGTAATGCCCATGTGCTGTAAGTTGAAAAAACCGCCAGAAGGATGCGAAAGATTTTACACCCTGGCTTTAATCAGTCCCGCACGGGCATAAAACTCGGCCAGTGACACGGCTCCTTTGGCGGCGCCGATTTTGGTGTTGTGAGAGAGCAGCACATATTTGACGCCGTTTTCCAGCACGGTGTCTTCGCGCAGGCGGCCCACCACGGCGCACATGCCGTCTTCGGTGTCGCGGTCCAGGCGGGGCTGGGGGCGAAAGGGGTCGTCTTTCACGTGAATCCACTGTTTGGGTGTGCTGGGCAGGCCCTTGGCCTCTTTGGGGGCGTGTTTTTCCATCGCCTCGCGCACCTGGGCCAGTGTGGCTTTTTTCTTGAGGCTCACAAAAACCGCCTCGGTGTGGCCGTCGCGCACGTTCACGCGGGTGCAGGTGCTGCTCACCACGATGGGGGCCGGTTTGATGTTTTTGGCCCCCACCGTGCCCAGAATCTTGCGGGTTTCCAGTTCCACTTTTTCTTCTTCTTTGGGAATGTAGGGAATCACGTTGTCCAGAATATCCAGCGCCAGCACACCGGGGCTGCGGCCCGCGCCCGACAGGGCCTGCATGCTCACCATCACCACCTGTTTCACGCCAAAGTGTTGATGCAGCGGGGCCAGTGTGAGGGCGAGGCCCGTGGTGGTGCTGTTGGGCACGGCGCTGATGAAGCCTTTCCAGCCCCGGTTTTTCTGCTGGGTTTTGAGCAGCGCGGCGTGGGCGTAGTTCACGCCGGGCAACAGCAGCGGCGCGTCGTCTTCATATCGGAATGCGCTGGCGGTGCTGATGACGGGCAGGTGTTGGGCCAGGGCCGGTTCGATGTCCCTGGCCGCGTCGCTCTCGACAGCGGTGAACACGAGGTCCACTTCCTTGAGGGGCAGGTCTGCGGTGTTGAACACTGTCATTTTGGCGTATTTTTTGGGCAGGTCGCCCCCGGCGTGCCACTGCACGTGGCCGTTCGAGGAAATGGCGTCGAGATATTTTTTGCCCGCGCTGCGGGGGCTGGCGGCCAGATGGGTGATGGTGATGGTGGGGTGATGGTTCAGGGCGGCCAGGAACTGCTGACCCGCCAGACCGGTGGCGCCCACCACGGCGGCCCTGAGCGGCGCTTGAGAAGATTTGGACATTGACGACTCCTTTGAACGTGCGGTCTTTCGCCTGCTTTTGCCCGGTGGCGCAAACAGGGAACGGTAATTTAGCGCGCCGGGGCGTTTATTCAACGGGGGGACGCCACAAAGCCTGACGCCGGGCATAAAAAAGCCCTCCGGTGAAGAGGGCCTTTTTGTCAATTCAGTGAGGTTTTGTTATTTCAGCAAACTGGCCAGCGCCTTGTTGCCCACCTGGGCGTGGCTTTGCAGGGCCACTTGCAGATTGAGCTGAATGCGCAACTGGGCGTTTTCGGCTGAGCGGCGGATGAAGTCGGTGTCTTCCACGCGGCTGCGGGCTTCATCCAGGTTGATGCGCTGGTTCACGGCGTCGTTGGCCGAAGATTCCAGACGCCGCTGGGTGACGCCCACGTTGCTGCGCTCGGTGGCCACCTGCGAAAGGGCCTGATCAATTTCGGCGATGGCGTTCTGGGCGTTGGCCACGGTGTCCACCGAAGACCCGGTGGTGTTCAGGCCGCCTGCACCGGCGGTGGTGTCGTTCAGGGTGACGTTCACCTGATTTTCAACTCCGGCGTTGGGGCCAACCTGGGCCACCTGTGTGCCATAGCTGCCGTCGCGCAGTTGTTTGTTGTTGAAGTCGGCGGTCTGGGCCTGACGGTCCACCTCTTGAGTGAGGGCCTGAAACTCGTTGTTCAGGTTCTGGCGGTCGGCGGCGGTGAGGGTGGCGTCGTTGGCGGCGCGCACGGCGATGTCCCGCTGGCGCAGCAGCACGTCGGTGGTGCTGTTCAGCGAGGCGTCGGCGGTCTGGGCCAGGTTCACGGCGTCCTGGGCGTTCTGCACCGCCACGTCATAGCCCCGCACCTGCGATTCAAAGGCGGTGGCGATGGCCAGATCCGCCGGGGAGACGGACGCATTGACGAGGTGCTTGCCCGAGGAAAGCTGCTGAAGGTTCACGCTCAGCTTGCTGCTGGTTTTCTTGATCTGCGCCAATCCGTTGAGCGCAGAAACATTGGTCTGGATACTACCCACGCTGTTTGACATGGAAACACTCCTTCCTGGATGTGCGCATATATCTTAACAGAATCGGCGCAAGAGTTCAAAAAATCAAGAGTCCCTGACAAAACCAGTTTTGTCAGGGACTCTGCGGGCCTGGATGGCCCGCATCCGAAACCCGGAAGGTTGAAAACCAGCAGGGTTTCGCGCTCGAGACGGGGATTCATTTCCCGTCTCGGCGCTAACAAAACTCCATGGAGGGAGTTTTGTTAGGGGAGCTGAATGGGTTCCGGGCATAAAAAGCTATTTCTGCTGTTTGTACATCACCGGCAGCACTTTGGTGAACCATTCGTCTTCTTCTTTGACATAACCCTTGGCGGTGGCGTCTTTCATCAGTTGCTGAAAACCGGCCAGCAGCGAGGCGTCCGCCGGAAAAAACGCCCCGTTGATGGCCAGAAAAAACCACTTGGCCGATCGGAACTCCGGGTCGCGGTGGGCGTTGACCAGCACGCTGGTGAGGGTGTTGCTGTCGGCGGGGTTCACACTCGGCACCGTCACGATCAGCTGGTTGGGGTATTGGTCCAGGCATTTGAAGGGCCGCACCCCCTTGAATTTCGGGTTCTGTTGCACCAGAAACTTGTAGCCAAAGGCGCTCTGTGCCATGCCCGCCAGCTTGCCGCTCAAAATGGCTTCAAAGTTTTCGGAAGAAGAATCCTTGAGGGGAATGGAGCCAAAAAACTTCCAGAGCGGCTCGTTCACGCCTTCTTTGGCGAACAGTGTGCGCACGGCGACGTATTCATCCATGCCTGCAAAGGCTTTTCCTTTCAAATCTTTGAGGGATTTGATGGGGCCGCCCGCCTTGGTGTATACGCAGAACTGGCTCAGCTTCTGCATGTTCACGGTCATGGACATCCACAGTTTCACCTGATGTCCCCTGCGCCCGGCCCTGTGATATTCGCCGGGCGAAAGCAGCGTGACCTGGCCTTTGCCGACCTTCATGCGGGCCAGAATGTCGTCAATGATGAAGGAATAATGTTTGTTGTTGGCGCTGGGGATGATCTCCCCTTTTATCTTGATGCTGGTCTTTTTTTCCACCGTCATGAACAACTGGTCGAAAATGCCCTTGACCCGGTCGGCTGTCATGCCCGCGCCGGTGTCGCCAAAGCTCATCAGGAAGATGTAAGGCCCCCCCGCACGGGCTGTCCGGGTGATCAAAAAAACACCCAACAGGGTGGCAAGGGCTGCACAGAGGTGTCGTTTTGGGCGAGGGAGGGATGATTTTGTGGTCATGTTGTGATCAGGAAAAGAAAGGATGAAGAAAAGTTTAAGCAGCACCCGGACAAGTGCAAGGCAGAAGGGCTTACCGCGCCTGCCCATGCAATGATTTTTTGTTCGTGGGGTGTTAGTCTGCCGTTCATGTCCCGCTTGATGCCACTGCCCCTGACGCTACTGATCGCAGGTTTTCTGGGCCTGCTCACCGGCTGCAAGCCACAAAAAGCCCCTCCTTCCCAGTCCGCCGATGGCCCGGTGATCATCGCGCTTAAGCGCGACCCCACCACGCTGGACCCGGCCCTGAACAACGACGCCACCGCCGAGGTGCTGGCCAAGATTTATGACGGTCTGGTGGCCTTTGACGAAAAACTCACCCCCAAGGCCGCCCTGGCCGAAAAATGGACCATTTCGCCTGATGGCAAGACCTATGTTTTCACCCTTCGCCCAGGGGTGACCTTTCACGGCGGCCAGACTCTGGACGCCTCCGACGTGGTGTTTTCCCTCTCCCGTCTGAAAGACAGCGCCGTGGCCAGCCCTTTTCTGGACTGGTACAACATGGTGGAAAAAGTGGAAGCCAGGGGGGCAGGGGAAGTGGTGATTACGCTGAACCGGCCATTCGCGCCCTTTCTGGGGTTGCTGGCCATGAGCGGGGCCTATGTGCTGGATAAAGACTGGGCCAGCAAGTCGGGCCGCAACCTGAACCTGGAGACCAACGGCACCGGGCCTTTTTCCCTGGTGGAATGGAAAAAGGGTCTGGAAGTGCAACTGGAGCGCAACAACAGTTATTTCGCCGGTTCGGCGGGTGTCCCGGGGCTGACTTATCGGCTCTATACCGAGGAACGCGCCGCCGAAACGGATTTTCAGCAGGGCAAGCTGCACCTGATGCCCCACACCTATGTGTCAGACCTTTCCGTCAACCGCCTGTTGGCGTTGCCCAAAGGCCAGTTTGGCCACGCCCAGGCCCCCGGCCTGAACGTGTTTTATCTGGGCATGAACACACAAAAACCGCCGTTTGACAATCCGCTGGTGCGCCGCGCCATGAACATGGCCATCAACCGCAAACTCATCAACGACCAGCTTTATCAGGGCCGCAACCAGTTGGCCAGCGGGCCGGTGCCGCCTTCGCTGCCGGGCCACAGCGGGGTCGCTCCCTATGCCGCCAACACCAAACAGGCCGCCGCTCTGCTGAAAAAGGCGGGCCTGGAAAAAGGTTTCGACACCGTGTTGTGGCACAAGGCCGACAAAGCCCAGACCGAACTGGCCGAGGTGATTTCTCACGAACTGTCCCAGGTGGGGGTGAAGGCGGAAATCAGGCCCCTGGAAAGCGCGGCTTTCAAGGAGAAGGTCATCGCCGGTGAAGCGCCCCTGTTCTTGATGAACTGGTTTGCCGATTACGCCGATGCGGAAAACTTTTTGTTCCCCCTCTTTCACAGCCAGAACCTGGGGGGCGGTGGCAACCGGGCACGTTTGCAAAATCCTGAGTTGGATGAATTCATCACACAGGCCCAGACCACGCCCGACGACAAAACCCGCCTGGGGCTGTATGAAAAAGCAGACGCCATGGTGCATGACCTGGCCCCGTGGGTGTTTCTGTGGCACCAGCCGGTGACGGTGTTTTATCAGAACAGCCTGGGCGGGGTAAAAGCCACGCCGCTGTTTTCGGCAGACAAGGGGACCACGTATTTCTGGAAGAAAAAGACCTGAACAAAGCTGCTAATGGTTCATTTGTTTAAAAATGAGGAGTAGGTGCGGTGTCCCCACCGCACTGTTTCAGCAGCGATGGGGACATCGTTGCTACTCATTTTGAGTCGAATGAACCATTAAGCGGCCGTCCGTTGTGCTGCTGTAGCCCGGCTTTTATAGTGCGGGCATGATCAAACGAGTCGCCCACGTGGCCATTGCCGTCAAAAGTCTTGAAGAGGCCCTGCCGTTTTACCAGTCCCTCAGCACCGAGCCGGTACACACCGAGGTGAACGAGCGCGAAGGCGTGCGTGTGGCTTTTGTGCAGATCGGCAATCTGCCGGTGGAACTGCTGGAGCCGCTGAATGACGATTCTCCCATCGCCAAACATCTGGAAAAACGCGGCCCCGGTTTGCACCACCTGGCTTTTGAGGTGGATGACCTGAAGGCCATGGAGGCCGAGCTGCGGGACAAAAACACGCCGCCCCTTTATGAGGCGGGCAAGCCGGGGGCGCACAACTGCCTCATCAACTTTCTGCATCCCAAACACACCGGCGGCGTGCTCATGGAGTTCGCTCAACCCATGGAAGGGGACCACTGATGTTTCAGACACAAATCACGGGCAAGGCGTTTGTGCTGGGTGAGAACATAGACACCGACCAGATCATTCCGGCCAGCCATCTGGTGTACAGCATGGAAAACCCTGAAGAACGCAAGCTCTATGCCCAAAACGCCCTGTGCGGCGTGCCCCCGGCCCAAAGCGGTCTGCCCCAGGGGGGTGTGCCTTTTGTAGCCCCGGGTCAGTCTCACACCGAGTTTGCCGTGATCGTGGCGGGCAACAATTTTGGGTGTGGCTCCAGCCGCGAGCACGCGCCCTTTTGTCTGCGAGAGGCAGGGGCGTTGTGTGTGGTGGCGCCCAGTTATGCCCGCATTTTTTACCGCAACTCGGTGGATGGCGGGTTCATCACGCCGGTGGAAAGCGAAGAGGATCTGAGCAAGGT
>CAYJOG010000186.1:0-6163 GCA_964371695.1 uncultured bacterium | reverse complement strand
TTTCGCTTCGCTCAACCTTCGGCTGCCCTCTCCCTGAGGGAGAGGGCAAGAAAAAAAGCTCTTATTACGTCCACGTCTACTCTGAAAATGCTCTAATCACACCGCAGACAACGGTTTGTCGCCGGACGGCAGGCCAATCAGGTTGGTGGCGCGCCAGCTTTTGGGGGCCAGCAGGTTTTCCAGATCAGAAAAGTTCACAATCTCCCGCTGGTCATAGGGCCAGTAAAACCGGTATTCAAGTTCCTTGAGCAGGGCGAACATTTCTGCGGTTTCCGGGTTTTCGTTAAAGCAGAACTCCGCCATCAGACGCGGGCGAAAATCCGCCAGGGTTTTCAGGCCGCCTCGAAACACCTGCGTGTCCCAGCCGTCCACGTCCACTTTCAAAAAATCCAGGCGGGTCAGATTTTCCTTTTCCACAAAGGCGTCCAGTGTGGTGATGAACACGTGTTCGCTGACCACGTGCTGGCGTTCCTGCATGTCGGCACTGAAGGCATGTTCAAAAGCCACTTCCATTTCACCTTCTTTGTCGCTCAGGCCCATGCCGTGAAAAGTGGTGTTGCCGCAGCAAAACCCCGGTGTGTTCAGGGCGTGCAGCATCTTCAACCGTTCAAAGGCTCCGGCCATGGGTTCAAAGGCATGCACCGTGCCCGCTGGCCCCGTCAGGTTGGAAAAGAGAATGCTGAACAGGCCGATGTTCGCGCCCACGTCCAGCACCGTGTCGCCGGGGCGGATCAATCGGGGGAAATGCCGCGCCGTGGCGGGTTCCCACGCGCCTTCGCGCAACACGGCCCGGTCCATCATGCCGCTTGGCCATGCGGCGAACTTGAAACCGATGGGCGACGTGAAGGGAATGGGCGTGTCTCCGGCTTTTTCCAGTTTCCGCGCCAGTCTGCGTTTGGCCAGAGATTTTTGCGCCCGCCACCAAAAGCGGGCCAGGCCGCCACGGGGCGGGGCGCTTTTTTCAAAAATCGCCTCCATGGCCAAGGCCCAATCTGCGGTGTGCGACATGGTGCGATTATGCCTGTTTTATTTCCTCGATGGCTGCCAGCACATCGCTCAGGTCTTCATCCAGAACCACGGCGGGTTGTGTGGTGAGAACTTCCCCTTTGGCCAGGGCTTCTTCAAAGTTTTCCGTGCCGCCCTGTTGCAGCATCACCACCAGGGCAATGCGTTGCTCGCTGGGATATTTCACGGTGCCGTAAAACAGGCGGTAATACACGTCCAGGCCATGGGCCGAGGCCAGCAGGCGGCTGTGACCCTCCATCAAAATGGGCATCTGCATGGCGGCAGTTTAACCGCTGATAAACTGCACGGATGCGTCCATTCCATTTCAAAAAACTGAACCGGCTTGTGTTGTTGTGTCTGAGTCTGAGTCTGCCCGCAGGGGCGCTTACTGAGCAGGAACAGGCCGACGCCAACGCGTTTTTGCTGCTGGCCGTGAGCATGGACAACGCTGAGCGCGTGACGCAACGCCTGACCGAAGGCGCAGACCCAAACGCCAAAGACAAGCTGGGTCAGACGGCCTTGATGATGGCGGTGAATCAGGCCAGTCCCGCCGTGGCCCAGGCGCTGCTGAAAGCAGGCGCGGACCCCAACCAGAAAGCCGTGGGCGGCACAGTGGCCCTGCACTGGGCGGTGTATTTCAACAAGCAGGCGTTTGTGGACCTGCTGCTGAAAAACGGGGCGAAGCTGGACCTGTTCAGCGCGGCGGCGCTCAATGATCTGAAGGCGTTAAAAGCCTTGCTCAAGACCAAGCCGCCGGTGAATGAAAAAGGCCCCCTGGGGGCCACACCGCTGTTTTTCGCAAAATCCGGCGAGGCTGCCACGCTGCTGCTGAAGGCAGGGGCGAATCCCAATTTCAAGGGCGCGATAGAAAACACGCCATTGCACACGGCGGCGATGGAAGGCCGGGCGGAAGTGGTGAAAGCCTTGCTGAAGGGCGGGGCAGACAAAAACCTCACCAACGGCAAGGGCCAGACCGCCCGTGACTTGGCGCAGGAAAAAGGTCACGCGGCGGTGCAGAAGCTTTTTTGAAAGTCAGTCGGTATTTTTTTTGGTAGTGAATGAGTCTTTCAGATTCACCGTGCGGCGCACCTTGTAGATATTGCGGTTGCCGGAGTGGTAGTAGGTGCGCATGAGCACCTCGCCCATCAGGCCCATCATCAGCAACTGCAGGCCCCCCACAAAAAACAGCGACGCCACGCCAAAGAGCGGGTTTTTGTGTACAAAAAAGTTCATCACATATTTTTGGTAAAGCGTGATGGCGCTCAGGGCGAAACCGCCCAGCAGAAACATCAGGCCCATGCCGCCAAACAGATAGGCCGGTTTGGTGGCGTAGCCCTGAAAAAAAGCCACGGTCAGCAGGTCCAGCATCACCTTGAGAATGCGGCTCCAGCCGTATTTGCTTTTGCCCGCCACGCGGGGGCGGTGGGCCACGGGGGTTTCCACAATGCGCCCGCCCATCCAGTGAACATGGGCCGGTATAAAGCGGTGCATTTCGCCAAACAGGCGCAGGTCTTTCACGCACCACGACCGAAACGCCTTGAGCGTGCAGCCGTTGTCGCGGATGCGCACGCCGGTGACGCGGCTGATGAGGCCGTTGGCGATGCGGCTGATGAGCACGCGCTTGATTTCGTCGTGCCGTTTTTCGCGGTAACCGGCCACCATGTCTACGTCCTCGGTGAGGGCGGCGACCAGCTTGGGAATTTCAGAAGGGGGATTCTGGCGGTCTGCGTCCAGTGTCACAATGACTTCGCCGCTGGCGTGATCCAGTCCCGCCTGCATGGCGGCGGTCTGGCCAAAGTTGCGGCGGAACTGGATCACCTTCACCCGTTCATCGTCTGCGGCCATTTCCTCCAGCAGTCGGGCGCTGCCGTCGCGGCTGCCATCGTTCACAAAAATCACTTCGTAATCGTCCTGGGCCAAAGCCTCGCGGATTTCCGAAAGCAGGGGCGGCAGGTTGGGCTCTTCGTTGTAAACGGGAATCACAAGGCTCAGGTGGGGCATGGCGGATTACCTGCTTCCCGCATCGGGAGATGTTTTTGCTTTCGCCACGCCAATGACCTGAAGGCCCTTGCGGCCCATGCCGGGCAGTTTCAGCATCAGGGCGTCCAGCCGGGTGGCCAGACGCGTGAGGGCGCGGATGCCCGGCAGAAAACGAAACAGCCGGTTGAACACCAGAATGTCGCTGTTCATGAAAACCATGAAACCCAGCAGGCCGTGGGTGGACCAGTGGGTCACCTCGAAACCGGCTTTTTCAAGCGGGGGAACGGTTTCGGACCACAGCAGGGGGCGTTCGGTGTCGGCGTCCAGCAGGCTGGAGAAACGGTAGACCACGGCGCGGATGGCGCGCCAGGGCCAGAAGTCGCTCACCGGCTCACGAAAGATGAACAAACCACCGGGTTTGAGAACGCGGCGCACCTCGGCGAAAAGTTTTTCCCGATCCATCACGTGGTGAATGCCGCCCAGCATGAACACGGTGTCGAACTGGCCGGGCTTAATGGGCAGGAGCGTGGCGTCGGCCTGCACCAGATGAAATTCGCCGCCGGGGTGTTCTTTTTGGCAGCGGTGCAGCATGGCCAGCGAAATGTCCACGCCCACGCCATGGGTCACGCGGTGTTTGAACAGGCGCATGGCCTCGCCCAGGCCGCAGCAGATTTCCGCCACTTCGCCCAGGGGGCGGTCGGCCACCACCTGGCGCAGGGCGTTGTCCAGATAGATCATGTATTCCTGTGTGTGGGGATAGGTGAGGTTTTCGGAATAAGCCGCCGCGATGCGGTCGTAATGGTTTTGCTGCACCTTGCCCGCCGCTGAAACCGCCGCCTGGGCAAACAGGGGAATGCCCAGTTCATCAATGGCGTAGCGCTGGGTGCCAGAGGCGTTTTTCAGAAAGCCGTCATGCAGGTGCAGCGGCTCGCCGGTGAGGGGGCAGGCCAGTTCGGCCAGCAGCGTGCTGTCGATGGTGGCAAGCTGCCCTGCCAAAGGCGGCGGCGAAGCAAAGCCAACAGATAGTGGTAAAGGAACGTCAGACATGTTGCGATCACCCCATGGCAAGCTGGTGTGCCCCAGTTTGACTCATGAGGGGCAGACTATACCATAGGCCAGTGTATCGGTGCTTTTTTGGGGTGATGCTTGGCTTATTCTGTCTGACGGGTTGTGCGACTTCACCGGCGCAGCATCTCTTGATTCAGGCGGTGCAGGTGGATGATGTTGCCGCCATGCAGCGGGCTTTTCGTCAAGGAGCGAAGGTCAACGGTTCTGACAATCAGGGGTGGACAGCACTGCACTGGGCCGTGCGGCAACAGCGCCCCAAAGCCCTGGGGCTGCTGCTTAAAAAAGGAGCGCGGGTCAATGTGCGCGGGCGGGGAGGGGCGACGCCGCTGCATCTTGCGGTTGCCTATTGGGATATGTCAGTGGTTACGCGGCTTTTGAGGAAAGGCGCCCGGGTCAACACAAAGCTGGAGTCGGGTGAAACACCCCTGCACACGGCGGTGAGGGGTGCCAGTGCGCCGTTGGTGAAATTGCTGCTGGCGCACGGCGCAAACCCGGTTGCCGTGGATGACAAGGGCAATACGCCTCTGTCGCTTGCCGCACCTGATTCAGACCTGTCAATCCTGTTGAAACAGTTCATCCGAAAAAAAGCCCAGCCATGAAACTTGCCTTACACAAAAAAGAGTTTTCGTTGCTGTGGGTTTTTATGGCGGTTCATCTGGTCTTCAAACTGGTGTTGCTGGTGTGGGGTGGTCCCATGCGGTTCCCGGATACAGAGGGTTATCTGCGTTACGCGCAGCAAATCACGGCTTCCTCGGAATGGCTGGGGGCCCTGGATCTTCACCGTGAATTTCTGCCGGTGTCCATTTGGCGCATGCCCGGTTATCCGCTGGTGGTGGCCGCGTTTCAAATGATGGTTCCCCAGTTTTGGGACACAGCTTTAGTTTTTGCGCAGTCGCTTTTTTCCGTGTTGATGAGTGGTGTGCTGCTGGTGTTTTTGCTGAAGATGGGGGTGTGCCGCTGGCTGGCGCTGGGGGCGGTGGCCTGGCAGGCGTTGAGCGTGCGGCCGCTCATGGACTTGACACTTTTGACCGACAGCCTTTACAACAACCTGATGCTGCTGGTGCTGTTGGGATTGTCGTGGCCTGGAAAGCCTGAAAACAATGGCCTGTTCAAAGCGGTGCTGGCCGGGGTTGTTTATGCCCTTGCACTTTTGCTGCGCGAGACGGCCTGGGTTTTTATGCCCTTTGTCGCGGCGGGTTATTTTTTTGTGGAAGGGGTTGGTCGCAGCAGTCTGAAAAAAATGGTGGTTTTCATGCTGCCCCCGCTGCTGGTGGTGACGACGCTGCAACTGTGGAACCGCCACCGCACCGGCACAGCTTTCCTCACCCTTGGTCCGGCCACTGCCCTGATGCAGCCCATCATGCTGATTGGGAAAACCCCCTTTGATCAGAACACGCCGCTGGATGAGGTGGCGCGTCGGCGTATCCAGCAACGGACTTATCCCGAAGTGATGGTGGCGCTTAGGGAAGTCCATGAGAAATACGGCCTGACCGCCCTTGAAATCAACGGCTTGGTGACGAAAAAATTCAAGCGGTCGTTGGCGGCCAATCCCCTGGGGTATGCCCGATATTCGGCGGTGAACCTCGCCTATTCCTCTGGGCTGTTGCTCAACCTCTGGCAAGGGGTCCGTCATGTGCAGGGAAAAATTCTGAGTGACCGGGGGCAGCCCCAGGCCCCGATTCCCAGGGGCAGCCTGGCATTCTGGTTGGGGCCGATGTTGTTTTTTGTGTTGTCGATGGTGTTGTTGGGGTGCTTTCTGGTTGGGGGACTCGTCTTCGGGTCAATGGGTTTTATGGCCAGAGGTCCTTTGCCACAAACCGTGGCGGGTGCGGTGTTGTGGTGGGTGTTGCTTGGGGGTGGCATGATGTTTACCCACAGTCTCATCAACATTGAGGCGCGTTATCTGGGGGTGTTGTCTGCCCTGGCACCCTGTGGCGTAGCGCTTCTGATGTCCGCGCTCCGGCCCGTCCATTTTTCGGCAAATCCGGAAAAATTCGCCGCCGCTGCCGAGGGACAGCCTCCGTCAAACCATCAACCATGAATTTTACAAATCAAATAAAAAAAGTGGAAATCCCCTGGGCATTCATGGGGGTTCAACTTTGCATCAAGT
>CAYJOG010000185.1:0-6188 GCA_964371695.1 uncultured bacterium | reverse complement strand
AGATAAAGCACCCGCCGCACGCCCCGACGCGGCAGCGAGCCGGTGAGTTCCGCCGGGATGGGCCGAGGCCCCACGGCAATGTGCGGCCCCGCCAGCGTCACCGCCCCCCGCTCAAAGTGATGCCGCCACAGAGTGGGCGGCAGGGGTGGTTTGTCGCTTTTGAATGCCAAAGCGAAACCCTCCACCAGCGGCCCTTTGGCAAAAAACCGGTGAACAAACACCATGCCCCGCAGCCGCCGCACTTCGCGGGCTTTTTGCAACACCAAGCGGGGGTCGAAAGGTTTTTCCTCCAGCGGCCAATGGACATAAGACAGGCCAAACTGCCTGGCCCGTTCCTTTTCTTTTTGGGCCAGCGCACGGTTTTTTTCCGAGTCCACCGCCATGAACGACACCACGTGTTTCACGCCGCCGTTCACAATGAACGTCATGAACTCTTCATCGGTGGGATAGGGCCCCAGGAACACCTCCTCACCCAGGCGCAGGATGGGGCCGCGCTCAAAACTCTTCCAGTTGGCCAGGGTCTGGCGGCGGGTTTCCTGACTGCCTTCATAGGCCACGCCCCACTGGTCAAAATACCGCTGCACCAGACGCACACGGTCCTGACCCAGGTAACAATGCACGTAATACCCCCCCTTCACGGTCCGTGTGAGTCGCCTCAGTTTCGCCACCGAGACCTCGTTTTCGGATACCCACGGCAACATGGGGGCCTCCACCAGCTTCAGCCCCACCCTGGCCGCCGCCGCCCGCTCCTGCCTGATCAGCACCGGCTCAAAGGGCATCACCGCCGGATGCAGCAGACTCACCACACCGACGTAACCCTGTTTTTTCAACCTTCGCATCAAAACCTCATCGGGATAGGGGCCAAACACAAAACCAGATGCTTTGCGGCTCAGGTCCAGGGCGGCGGCGGGGCGCATTTTTTGTGGATTCAGCCAAAGGCTCAACGTGCTGGAAAAAGCCAGCACCACGCCCCCCAGCATCAACCATCGGCTGGCCGGTTTGCGGGTGGTCCAGAAAAACCGGTTCAACCCGCCCGCCGCACCAAACGACACCACCACCAAAAGCGTGAGATGCACCATCACCACGGCGTCTTCAAACAGACGGCCCCAGGGATATTGCCTGAGAAACGAAACGGCCCACCGCACCGGCCCCAGCAGCGTGAGCGTGCCCAGAAAAAACCCGATGCACACGCCCATCACACCCCACAGCGCCCATTTCACGGGTTGGGGAGCGTTCAACACGCGCCGGATTCTGTGTTTATGGTTGTTCATGGACACTGGACGAGCATCAGGGCTTTACAACCGGGTAGTCCTTTAGATGGCAGAATATCGCCTTGCCGGTGACCGATACAGCTTCTGATCACCCAACAGCCCTGGCCACACAGCCCCGGTTGCTGATTCTGCAAACCGACGCCCCCCGGGGCAAGCTGGAGCAGCTTTCGCACGAAGAGGGGTTTTCGGTTTTTTTCGCCACCTCGCCAGAAGAAATCCTCACCCTTGCCGCACAGCACCGGCCAGGTGCAGTTTTTTTGCAGACCCACGACCCGGTGACAGACCCCTTTGGCCTGACCCGTGCGCTGCGCGCCAGTCTGGCCCCGGACCCGCCAGAGGTCGTTCTGCTCTATCAGATGCTGAACCCCGTAAACCCCGCTGCCGCCCTGGAGGCGGGAGTGGACATGTGGCTGCCCCTGCCCCTGGCGGCGGCGCATTATTGGGAGACCGCCACCGGCCTGCTGGCCCGCACCCATTCACCCCAGGGCCGTGTGTTGTGCCTGATGGAAACCAGCCAGTTGCCCCCCAACCTGCTGGATAGCCCAGGCCTGTCCTGGACCCTCTCACCTACCCCAGACGACTTTTGGCAACAACTCAACCAGCAGCACCCCGACCTGCTGCTGATTCACGAAGCCGCCGCCGGGAACAACCTGACCGACCTGTGCCGCAACCTCAGCGCCGACCCCAGCACCGACAAAATCCCCCTCATCGTGCTCACCCACTCCACGCAAGAGGAGCACTTCACCACTCTCTTCGAGGCCGGGGCCGACGACCTGCTCGCCTGCCCCGCCTCCCCTGCCCTGCTGCTGGCCCGCATCAAAAACCAGCTTCGCGCCCAGCGGCTGCAACTGATTGTGCGCGACCGCGATTCACTCACCGGCGCGCTCAACCGGCATCCCTTTCTGGAGCGCGCCCACGCCGCCGTGAGCCGGGCCTGGCGCAGCAACGTGGCGCTCACCCTGGTCATGATCAAGCCCGACAGGCTGCGGCTCATCAACCACTCTGGCGGTTACATGGCGGGGGACCATCTGCTGCAGCAGGTGTCGGGCCTGTTGCAGGCCATGCTGCGCGATGACGACTTCATCTGCCGGTGGTCGGGCGGCACGTTTTGCATGGCGCTGCCCTATACCAGCCGCAAAGACGCTCAGCTCACCGTCACCCGCCTCATGGACCGCCTCAAACAGCTCACCGTGCCCTCGTTGGGCCAGGACACACACCCCACCTTCAGCGCGGGAACGGCGACCTTTCCTGAAGACGGGGCCACGCTGCCCGACCTGCTGAGCGGCGCGATCAAGGCCATGGACCTGGCCTCGCGCCAGGGAGACCGGGTGTTGCCCTGCATGAGGCTGGAAAAAAGCGACCGCCCCACCGACGTGGTGCTGGCCGAAGACGACGATGTGCTGGCCCAGATCATCCTGTTCAACCTTCAGCGCATGGGATTCTCCACCGAACATCTCACCCGCCAGCGCGAGGTGTTCGACCGCTTTGAAGAAAAGAGCGAGAACCTGCCGCGCCTGCTGATTGTGGACCTGGACGTGCCGGGGCTGGACGGCCCCACGCTGCTGGAACACCTGCGCACCGCCATCATCCGGTTTGGCCTGAAGCTGCTGCTGCTGATTCCCCCCGGCCAGGAAGAAGAAGTCCTCCAGTCTGTCACCGGCGCACGGGTGGATTACGTGAGCAAACCCGTGAGCACCCGTGTGCTGCTGCACCGCCTGAACAGGCTGCTGAGCTGAGCCATGCCCACCAATCTGGATGCGCTCACCGACAGCCTGGGTTTCAAGGTCATCACCTATCTGCTGGTGCTGGATTTCATGGTGCTCAGCGCCCTGCTGCTGCTGATTGTGGGGTTCCGCCTGTGGCGGCTCACCGGCAAAAAACGCCGCCTGGCCAAGGTGAACACCGCCGCCGGTTTTCTCAAGCGCCATCTGGCGCAGGAAAAACCCGTCCACGGACTCACCCATTCCCTGCGGCAGTTGTCGTTCACCGAGCAGAGCCTGTTGTTTGAGTCGTTCATACAGGTGCTGGGGGGCCAGGAACACGACCGGCTGCGGCAGGTGTTCATAGAGGCGGGCGTGGCGCGGCGGCTGCACCGGGCGGTGGATTCGGACTTCTGGCAAAAACGTCTGGCGGCGGTGCGCCTGCTTGTTCTGGCCGAGCCGCCCCAGCGCGAGATATGGCTGTTGCAGCTTTTCCGCGACCCCCACCCCCTCGTGCGCATCATTGCGCTCAACCACACCTTTGCCTGCCCCACCCACGCGGTGGCCAGAGATTAGGTGGGCCGCCTGGCCCTGGCCCCCGCCGCCCAGTGGATGGCGATTCAGGAAGCCCTGGTGCGCATCGGGCCTCCTTCGGTGCCCCCCCTGAAGGGCTGCATCATCCACAACCCGGCCATGCAGGCCCGGCGGCTGGCGGTGGGCGTGGCCCAGAATCTGCCCGACCCGAAACTGATGAAACCGCTGTGTGAACTGGTGGGTCAGGGGGGTGAAGTGGGGGCCGCCGCCGCCGTGGCCCTGGGCAGTTTTGCCCACCCCCATGTGCTGGACACACTGACCGGCACACTCTCGCACGAAGACCCGGAGGTGCGGGTGTGCAGCGCCTGGGCCTTGGGTGAACTGGCGGCGGAAGAATCTCTGGACGCGCTGGCCATGGGCCTGCCTGACCGGTCTTTTGAGGTCCGCCTGCACTGCGCCGTGGCCATGCGCCGACTGGGGCCCGCCGGAGAAGCCGCCCTGCAGGCCATGGCCGAACACGACGATAAATTTGTGCGGCAAATGGTGAATCTGGTGATGTCGCTCTCACCCCGCGCCGTGAACCGGGTGCGGCCATGAACCTGGAATGGCTGCGGGTTACGGTGGTGGCTCTGGACCATTTCTTCCTCGCCTATTTTTTGCTGGTAAACGGTTTTTATACCACGCTGCTGCTGCTGTCGCTGCCAGAGCTGTGGGAGGTGGTGTTCTTCACCAGCGACGCCGACAACAAACGGCTTTATCACACCCGCGTGTTGCCCGGCGTCACCATGGTGGTGCCCGCCTTCAACGAAGAAGCCACCATCCGCAACGCCGTAGAGGCCATGCTGAACCTGAAATATCCCACCCTGGAGGTCATCGTCATCAACGACGGCAGCCAGGACAACACCCTGCAGGTGCTCAAGGATGCTTTTGACCTTTTTGAGATGCCGCCGGTGGTGCGCCGCCAGTTGCCCTTTGCCGAGGTGCGGGGTCTTTACCAAAGCGCAACGCACCCCTTCCTCACCGTGCTGGACAAAGAAAACGGCGGCAAGGCCGACGCGCTCAACGCCGGGCTTTGTCTGGCCCGCACCCCGCTGGTGTGCTGTCTGGACGGCGACACGCTGATTGAGCCGGACGCCCTGCTGAAAATGGTGCGCCCCTACATGACCAAATCCCACGTCATCGCCGTGGGGGGCACCATTCGCATCGCCAATGGCAGCGTGGTGAAGGAAGGCCGGGTGGTGAAACCCGGCTTGGTGGCCCGCCCCCTGGTGGCCATTCAGGTGGTGGAATACCTGCGGGCCTTCATGTTTGGCCGCCTGGGACTGAACCGCCTGGGAGGCAACATGGTCATCTCCGGCGCGTTTGGCCTGTTTGACCGCAAGGTGATGGTGGCGGCTGGGGGGTATGCCCACGGCACGGTGGGTGAAGACATGGAAGTGGTGGTGCGCCTGCACCGCTATGCCCGCGAGCAGAAAATGCCCTATCGCGTGGACTTTGTGCCTGACCCGGTGGCCTGGACAGAAGCCCCCGCCACACTGCGCCAACTTGGACGCCAGCGCGACCGCTGGCACCGGGGCCTGTTCCAGACGGTGCTCAAACACAAGGTCATGTTTTTCAACCCCCGCTATGGCATGGCGGGGCTGGTGGGGTTTCCTTATATCGTTCTGATTGAGCTGATGGCCCCGCTGGTGGAGATGTTCGGTTATGTGGGTTTCACGGTGGGACTCTGGATGGGCTGGATTCACTGGCTGGTGGCGGTGCTGTTTTTGATGGCCGCCTGGGGGCTGGGAGCGGGTCTGTCCATGTTCGCCATTTTTCTGGAGGAAGCCTCTTTTCAGCGTTATCCCCGCCTACGGCAGGTGTTCTGGCTCATGTTCATGTCGCTGGTGGAGCAATTCGGCTTTCGCCAGATGACGGTTTATTGGCGCATCCGGGGTTTGGTCAATCACCTGCGGGGTTACAAGGGCTGGGGAAAAATGATCCGCCAGGGTTTTGAACCGGCTACCACACCCAAACCCCCGGCGGGGTAAATCAATTCCCCTGGTGTTCCTTTTCGATGTACTCCCAGTTGTCCAGCGGCACATTGGGGCGGGAACTGGGCGCAATCCGCGCTTTTTCGGGGTCGAACAACCTTTTGTCCACCGGCACGGCGGTGTAGGGGCGAAAGTCTGGTTTGTCCGTCAGAAAATCCGTGAGGGGCGAGGCGGTGGCGTCGTATTGATTGAGGGGGGGCAGACCCAGCGCCAGGTTGGCGGTTTTGATGATGCTGGCGATGCTGGTGTGCCGGTGCGAAACATATCCCCTTTTGACATGGGGCCCGATCATCATCAGCACGCTGCGGTGGGCGTCCACGTGGTCCACGCCGCCCTGGGCGTCGTCTTCGGTCACCATGATGAGCATGTTCTTCCAGAAAGGCGTGCGGGACAAAAAGGCAATCACCCGCCCCAAGGCCAGATCGTTGTCGGCCATGTAGCTGGCGCGGTCGGGATATCCCTCGGCCTCGTTCGGCCCGGAGCCGTGGTCGTTGGGCAGGTACAGGTTCAGAAAACGGGGCAGTGGTTTTTTTTCGTTCAGGTACTTCGCCGTGAACTCGCGGATGAACTGATCGGCCCGGTATTTGTCGGGCACGTTCATGTTGAAGGTGGGGAATTCGCTGCCGGCGTTGTCGAACAGGGGCTTGGGC
>CAYJOG010000184.1:0-6216 GCA_964371695.1 uncultured bacterium | reverse complement strand
GCGTGGTGGTGATGACGATAGGCAGGCTGTCCTGCAAAACCTGCCGGGGTTTTTCCGCCTCTGTTTTGTAACAGCGCGACGGAAACACCCAGCGCCCGGCAGGGGTTTTCACCCACACGTCCAGCGACCAGCCATAGAGCCGGGGCGTGAGCAAACCGGCGGGGTCCACAATGGCTTCGTCGGGGTGGCCAAAAACACCAATGCCTGTCCAGTTGCGGTAGTGCATGTTCAGGTACATGGGGCTGTGGCCCCGCACGGCATAACCTTCGTCGTCGGGGTCCAGTTGCCGGGTGAGAAACCAGGGCCACACCCAGTCCCGGTGGGTGTTCGCCACCTGAAAGTTCAGCAGTCCCATGCCCAGCAGCCGCAGGGTGATGGGCAACAGATCCATGGGAAACATCACCTCGGTGGGCTGGCCCACGGTGGCGTTGGCCCCCAGCAGGTTCAGGATCTGATCATCAATGCCCCGCCCCTGCAAAAAAGAGCGCACCAAGTGGTTTTTCAAAAAGCCGTCCACCACGTTCGAGCCAAAAGCCATGGGTTGCTCCTGTGCGCCTTGAGGCTGAAAAGCCCTCATGAAAGCGCGGTTAATTGGTGAAAAATGACGTAAAAGTCATTGCATGTTATACCGTTTCCAAACGGAGAAAACATTATCCATGCGATTTTGGCAGCATCCACGGCCCAAGGCCATGGATGGCCGTTTCCGCCGCCGGTTCAGCACGGTGGGTGCTTGTGGGAGGCTTGCTATGAATCCCAAAGCCATGCCCAATGAACATGTTTTTTGGGGTTGGGCTGAGCCGTGCGGCGTTGTTCGTAAGGTTGCACGGACGCAACCGACGAACCAATTCAAAAACCCGGCAATGGAATAACCTTTGCACCCAGGTTATTTCGGTTTTGCAGCAGACATGGTTTAAGGTGGCCCACGGGGCGGGCGCAACAAGGCTTCCCAAGGAGTTTTTTCATGAAAACCAGCCGTTCTAAAAACACCACTGCCGTGACCCGCGAAATTTTGCTGGGCCTGGACGTGAAACAGCTCAAGCGCCTGATGGAAAACGGCCACCCCATCGACCCCAATAAACTGGACAACACCCAATACAACGGCATCAGCCTGGGCCTGCCCCACTGGGTAGAGCAACTCACCTGGAAGAAGTTCAAGAAGGTGTTTCACCGCGACCCGGCCACCGGCTGGCTCAGGGGCTGGAACGTGAAGGTGAAACAGAACGGCCTGGACGAACCCTGGGAAGACCTCACCGAACACGGAAAACCCGTGGCTTATGGGTTTTACCGCGTGGAGACCGCCGAGGGCCACGCCATGCCGCTCAAGGCCCGGCACGGCCTGATGATCAACTATGGCGAAGGCGGCAACCCGGCCCTGTCGCCGCTCACGGCCCTGCGGGACCCCTTGGTGGCGCTGGAAAAAGATGACGTGAGCCGCCTGCTGGGCATGAGTTATCTGGACCTGGGGCTGTTTCAGGCCCCCACCCCCAGTTATTTTCTGCTGGAGCGGGGCGACCCGCTGGAAGTCGTGGCGAGGCCGTAATACCACAACTGTTGATTTCAGGGAAAAGCGCCTGATTTTTCATCCATTTTTTGGAGTAGGCGCGGTGTCCGCACCGCGCAAAAACTTCAAGGGAATCGAAGGTTTTTGCCTTTTACGGCGGTGGGGACACCGCCGCTACTCCGTGAGGTTAACCACTATGCCCTCAGAGAGAGGGCAATTTGACACCACCGACCGGCCTTTACCCGCCGGAGTACTGGACCATGGCCGCCCGCCTGACTTACCATTACACTTTCCCAATCCCAGCCGGTGGGCAGGTGGGGCCGCCCCACCCCGGACAATCAGATGAACACCATGGACATTGTGTTGATAGGGGTTTTGGCCGCCAGTCTGGCTTATGACGCTTTTCGGGGCGCGCTCAAAAGCTTGGCCACCGTGCTGGCCCTGGTGGCGGCGGTTTATGGCGGGGGCATCCTGGCCCGTGCTTTTCCCCTGCTGGGCGGCAAAAATCCGGCGGTGCTGGCCATGGGGTTGAATTATCTGGTGTATGGCGTGGGGCTTTTTCTGGGGGTTTATCTGGTGAGCCGTCTGGCTTTTGCCGCAGCCCGCCTAGCAGGCCTCAAAAAATATGACCACGTGGCGGGGGCCGCCCTGGGTGTGGTGCGGGGTCTGGCCATCGGCAGCGCCCTCAGTTACCTCACCGTGCCCCGCGTGTCCCAGCCGGGGCGCGTGGCGCCGGTGCTGGCGACCCTGGCGGGTCAGGCCGTGGAAAGAGTGGCCCACAAATGAGCGGCGCGCTTCGCCCCCAGGTGCTGATCGCCGAGGACAGCCCCACCGTGCGCTCGGTGCTGAAGGAAACCCTGGAGGGCCAGAACCTGGACCTCACCATCACCGAAAACGGCCTGGACGCTCTGAAACACGCCCTCTCCCACCCGGTGGACCTGATGATTCTGGACATCGACATGCCCATCATGCGGGGCCTGCAGGTGTGCCGGTTCATCAAGGAGCACCCCGGCTTAAGAGTGATTCCCGTGGTCATGCTCACGGCCCGGGGCAGCAGTGTGGACCGTTTCTGGGGCGAGCAAAGCGGGGCGGACGAATACCTCACCAAACCCTTTCAACCCGAAGAACTGCGCCGGGTGGTAGAGGCCATGCTGGCCCGCGCCTTTGGCGAAGGGGGCACCCGCTCCCCCGCCGTAGAAGAAGCCCGCCGCAAACTCATTGGCCAGGATCCCCTGGTGCTGGCGGCGGAGCTGTATGAAAAGAAACTGCTGGAGACCACGATGTTCCAGCAACTGGGGCAGATCAGCCGCGAGGGACGCGACCTGAAAAGCACGGTGGAGGGCATTCTGCGGCTGGTGTCTTCCTTCACCCAGCCTGCGGCGGCGGCCATGGTGGTCACCCGCCCCCATGAGAGCAAGCTTTATCTGCACCTGCACCAGAGCGTGACCAAGAAGTTCGCCCTGTCGGTGCGCGAAAAATGTCTGGAAGTGATGGAAGAACCCCTGCTGGGAGAAGACACCGGCGAACCTGCCGACACCACCGCCCCCGTGCGCACCAGCGAAATCATTTTGCTGAACGAATCGGGCGCGCCCTGGCGCAGCACCCAGCACGAACACGACGTACACACGCTGTTTTCGGTGCAGGGGGGGTCGGGCAACCTTATTCGCCTGATGTTCGCCCTGGCGGCAGACAAACCCGACGCCTTCACCGAAGAAGAAACCGCCCTGGTAGACCGCCTGATGGCCCAGGCATTCGCCGTGGTGGAACTGGCCGTACACAACGACCAGATGCGCAACCAGGCCATCCGCGACGGCCTCACCAACCTGTTCAACCACCGGCATTTTCAGGAGGAGTTCGACAAGGAGTTCCAGCGCGCCAAGCGTTACAACCACCACCTCACCGTCATCATGCTCGACATCGATCATTTCAAGAAAATCAACGACAACCACGGCCACCCCGCCGGAGACGAAGTGTTGCAGAACGTCTCCAAAATCCTGCGCAAAACGGTGCGGGACATTGACTTTGTGGCGCGCTATGGGGGCGAGGAGTTTGTGGTGATGCTGCCCCAGACCGACATGGAAAACGCCCACATCGTGGCCGAGCGCATTCGCCGCAACGTGGAGTCGCATCGTTTTTATGTGGGCAACCCCGACCCGCTGAAAGTCACGGTGAGCGTGGGCATGATGGGCACGCCCCACCCCGCCACCACCAGCCGCCTGGACCTGCTGGCCCAGGCCGACGAAGCCCTTTATTACAGCAAACAGCATGGCCGCAACCGCACCACCCAGTGGACCGACCTGGGCAAACCGGCGGCAGGAGGCACACCATGAGACGCATTCTGGTGGTGGACGACAGTCTGGTGATCCGCGAAGGCGTCAGCGGCATGTTGTCCGCCGAAGGTTATGACGTGATCACCGCCAACGACGGCGTAGAGGCCATCAACACCCTCAAGCGCGAACCCTTTGACGCCATGGTGCTGGACATTGACATGCCCCGCATGAACGGTTTTCAGGTGTGTCGTCTGGTGAAGAACGACCCGGTGCTCAAGTCCGTGCCCATCATCATGCTCACCGCCAAAACCAGCGAGACCGACGAATTGTGGGGCCGCCGCGCCGGGGCCGATGAATACCTGCGTAAACCCTTTGAACCGGAAAAACTCCGGCAGGCCCTGGCGGAGATTTTCACCACGCCGGCATGAACCCTGAGCTTTCAGAGCTGCTGATTTACCGGGACATGGTCTACGAGCTGTCGGGCCTGTGGTTCAACACCAGCAAGCTGCCGCTGTTCCAGACCAAGGTGATGGAGCGCGTGCGCGCCGTGAAGGCCGACAGCCTGCGGGAATACTTCACCCGTTTCGTGAACAACGACGACAACCGCCACGAACTGGAACAGCTCATCAATCTGCTCACCACCAACGAGACTTATTTCTTTCGCAACTATCCGCAGATTCAGGCCTTTGCCCGACTGGCCCTGCCCGAAACCGTGGCCCGCAAGGAACAGACCGGCGAAAAAACCCTGCGCATCTGGAGCGCCGGGTGCAGCACCGGCGAGGAGCCTTATACCCTGAGCATGGTGCTGTTGGAGCACCTGCCGTTTCCCGAACTCTGGGACATCCGCATCGACGCCACCGACATCAGCACCCGCGTGCTGAGTCTGGCGAGCGAGGCGCTGTATAACGAACGCAGCATCCACAAAACCCCGCCGTTTTATCTGGAAAAGTATTTCGAGCGAGAGGGCCGCAAGTTCCGCCTGAATGACCGCGTGAAAGCCCCCATCCAGTTTGAATACTCCAACCTGATAGACGCCGTGGTGTTTGAGCAATATGACTTTGTGTTTTGCCGCAACGTGCTCATCTACTTCAAGGGCAGCACCAGGGACGATATCATCACCAAGTTCCACGGGGCCATGCCCAGGGGGGGCGGCCTTTTTCTGGGCCACACCGAAATGGTGTTTGACATGGAAAACCTATTCGAGACGGTGTATGCCGAAAACACGTTCTATTACCGCAAAAAATGACGCCCCCGCCTGGGCGCGCCGCACACTGAAAGCCTTTGGCGACGTGCGCGTGGTGGTGGTGGGCGACGTGATGCTCGACCGTTTCTGGTACGGCGACATTCCGCGCATTTCTCCCGAGGCCCCCGTGCCCGTGTTCCTGCGCAAAAGCCACCGCGACGAACACCGCCTGGGGGGCGCGGCCAACACTTGGCACAACCTGCGCACACTGGGGGCGCAGGCGGTGCTGGTGGGGCTGGTGGGTCAGGATCAGGCCGGTGAAGAACTGGCGGCGGCCATGAAAAAAGTGGGGGGCGACGGCCACGCCCTGGTGCATTCTGCGCCCCGGCCCACCACCGTCAAAACCCGCCTCGTCTCCATGACCCAGCAGGTGCTGCGACTGGACGAAGAAAGCAATACGCCCCTTTCCGCCGCTGAAAACCGCCACCTGCGCCAGGCCTTGGACAAGGCCCTGGCAAACGCCGACGCCGTGGTGGTGAGTGATTACGCCAAGGGGGTGCTGAACACCTCCACGGCGGCGCACCTGCTTAACCGCGCCCGCGAACTGGGCCTGCCGGTACTGGTGGACCCGAAACCCGTGAACATGCCGCTGTTCAGGGGGGCCACGCTGCTCAGCCCCAACATCAAAGAAGCCGCCGCCATGACCAACCTGCCCTATGGCGCGCCCACACAGGCAGAGCGCGTGTTGCAGGCCGGGGCCATGGCCAAAAAAATCTTTCGCCAGTTCCGCCCCGAACAACTGGTGATCACCCTGGGGGGCGATGGCCTGCTGTGGTGTGCGCCCAGCGGGGACATCACCCACCAGGGCGCTCTGGCGCGAGAGGTCTACGACGTATCCGGCGCGGGCGACACGGTGCATGCGTGCCTGGCCCTGGGCCTCGCACTGGAAAAACCCCTGCGCCTGAGCCACGCCCAAATGCTGGAGCTGGCCAACCGCGCCGCCGCCGTGGCCGTGGCCAAGCTGGGCACCGCCACCGTCAGCCCCGCCGAGGTGCTGCACACATGGGCGTGATTCTCAAGGCAGACGAACTGGAAACCTGGGTGGCCCGTCAGCGCAAGGCGGGCAAAAAAATTGTTTTCACCAACGGCTGTTTCGACATTCTGCACGTGGGGCATCTGCGGGTGCTGCGCGACGCCCGCGCCCAGGGCGACGTGCTGCTGGTGGGCGTGAACACCGATGGCAGCGTGAAGCGCCTCAAAGG
>CAYJOG010000183.1:4361-6246 GCA_964371695.1 uncultured bacterium | reverse complement strand
ATGAAACCATGGCCTCCCGCGCCAAATCGCCTGCGCCTGCAAAGAGAGGCAAAATCCCTCCCGGCCCCGGCGAAAAACCTGATTGGCAACGCTTTGCCGGCCTGTGGTTTTTTCTGCTGCACGCCGCCTGGTGGTGCGCCTTGCACTGGCCCCTGTTCACGGGGCAGATGTGGGCGGGCGGCGACACGCTGCACACCTTCTGGCCCTATCAGGAATTCGCCCGTCAGTCGTTCCTGAAGGGGCAGATTCCCTGGTGGAACCCATATCTTTTTCAAGGCACGGCCTTTTTTGCCGAGTTGCAGAGCAGCCTGTTTTATTTTCCCCGCTGGCTGCTGCTGCCCCTGCCCACCCATTTCTCACTGGGGGCGAGTCTGCTTTTTCACGGGGCCTGGCTCAGCACGGGGTTGTCGGTGTTTCTGTTTCGCCGGGGCGCGGACTTCTGGAGCGCGGCTTTTGGCGGTGCGGCGGCGCTGGTGGCGGGTTTCTGGGCGGGACATCAATACGCCGGTCACATCAACTTTTTCGAAGCCGGGGCCTGGATTGGCTGGTTGCTGGTGTGTTGGGACATCTGGCTGGAAAAACGCCAGCCCCGGCACCTGGCGCTGTGGGCGGCGTGCCTAGCCCTGAGCTTTTTGGCGGGCCACCCGCAGATCACCTTTTACGCCAGTGTTTTCTGGGGCGCGGTGGTGATCATGGACCTGCTGAGCAGCCGCGTGTGGCTGGCTGATGCGGTGAAGTTTTCGCTGATCGCCCTGCTGCTGGCAGGGGCGCTGATGGCCTTTCAGATGTTTCCGGTGCTGGAGGCCGCCCGCCTCAGCACCCGCACCGCCGCCGGGGCCGCCTATGCCGAAACCCTCTCGCTGCCCCCCGTGGCGCTGCTCAGCCTGGGCGCGCCTTTTGCCCTGGGAGCCGCACCGGCGGACATTCACCTGCTGGGGGGCAACAGTTGGGAGATGTTTGTGTCGTTTTCGCTGTGCGGCTGGCTGGCGCTGGCGCTGGGGTTGCGGGCTGCGGCCGGGCCGGGCCGCGCCCCTTGGCCCTGGCTGCTACTGGCGGCGTTTTGTCTGGCGCTGAGCCTGGGCACACGCACGCCGCTTTATGCGCTGCTGCTCAAGGCTGCGCCGGGGTTGTCCTTTTTGAGAGGCCCGGCGCGGTTTGTTTTGCCCGCCACACTGGCGCTGGCGGTGGGGGCGGGGCTGGCCATGGGTCAGGTGAGGCCCACCCACGGCAGGTGGTGGGGACTCCTGGGGGGGCTGCTGCTGCTGATTGGCGGCGTGGTGCTGGCGCTGAGCCTGGGCACACAACCCCATGGCCCCCTGATGGCGTTGCTCAAGCGCGCTGCCAGCGCCATGCCCCAGTCCGCCGGTGGCGCGGACCCCCTGCCCCGCCTGTGGACATTGCTGCACCTCAACGCCCGCTGGGCCGTGGCGGCGGGGGGCGGTCTGTTGCTCTCAGCGTGGCTGGTGCGGATTGGTCAGCCGGTGGGGCTGGCTTTTTTCGTGGCGCTGATGGCAGAATCCGCCGCCCTGTTTTTGCCCTTCAACCACACCGCGCCCCCGGCGGCTTTTGACTATACCAAGGCCCCCACCACGGCCATGGAAACCGTCACGGGTCTTTCCGATCGCCCCAACATGGACGACTTTTTGCGTCTGGGACACCCCACGCCAGAGGGCTTCGATCCTGTGATCCCCGAAAGTTACCGCCGGGCGCTGAACCACCTGCTCACCACCCCCATCCCGGCCACCACCAACGGCGTGGATTTCAAAACCTGGGAAGACCCCGCCCTGGACCTGCTGGGTGTAAAGTGGGTGTGGCGCACCGCTGCCGGGGCCAACGCCCATCCCCCCGCCGGAAAATGGCTGGCCAACGAAGGGGCCTTTCCCCG
>CAYJOG010000183.1:0-4351 GCA_964371695.1 uncultured bacterium | reverse complement strand
TTCCCCGTTTGTGGACACTGGCCAAACGCCCGGCGGAATCAGAACTGGCCAAGCGGCCCCCCGCCGAACTGGTGCGCCGCCTGCGGCCGGATGGCGCGGGTGAGGTGTCGGGCAAGTGGAACGGACCAAACGGCTTTGACCTGCTGGTGATGTGCCCCCCACGGCCCTGCGCCCTGATGAGCACCTTTGGCTGGGGGCCGGGCTGGCGGGTGTGGGTGGATGGCAAAGAGCAAGCGGCGGCCCGCCTGCCCCTGTTGCTGGGACACTTTTTTTCGCTGGACCTGCCCGGCGGCACACATCAGGTGCGGGCCAGGTACGCCCCCACCCGCCTGGGCCTGCTGGGCCCCCTGGCCCTGGCGGCCTGGCTGCTGGTGGCCCTGCTGGCAGCGGGCGTGTCTTTGCCCGCGCTCAAAAAACAACCGGACTGAGCCCAACAAACCACCGGCCAGCGAGAGGTGTCAGTTGCTGCTGAAACCCACGGGGGTTTCCACTTCGCGGGGTTTTTCTTCGGGTACGTCCACGGTGATGGTGTCGCCCACCCCAAGGGTGTTCATCAGCAGGCGCTCGGCCACTTCGTCTTCAATCCACTTCTGCACCAGACGCCGGAGCGGGCGGGCGCCTTCGGCCATGTTGTAACCCTCGGCGATGATTTTTTCCTTCATGGCGGCGGTGACATCTAGCCGGTAACCCTTCAGCAACACCGTCTCGCGCACCCGTTCGATAAACCGGTCCACGATGCTTTCCACATCTGCGCGCTGAAGCGGGTGAAAGAAAATCACTTCATCCAGACGCCCCAGGAACTCTGGCGTAAAGGCCCGTTTGAGTTCCTCACCCACGTTTTTCTTGATGTCGCCATAGCGGCTTTCCAGGTCTTGCGCCACGGTGCCGGTGCGGAACCCCATGATGGACTTCTGCGTGAAGTTTTTGCTGCCCACGTTGCTGGTGAGAATGATCACGGCGTGTTTGAAGCTCACCACGCGGCCCTTGCCGTCGGTCATGCGACCGTCTTCCATGATTTGCAGCAAAATGTTGTGTACGTCGGGATGGGCTTTTTCGATTTCATCGAGCAGCAGCACGCAATAGGGCTTGCGGCGCACGGCCTCGGTGAGTTGACCGCCTTCATCATATCCCACATAACCCGGCGGGCTGCCCACCAGACGGCTTGAAGACAACCGCTCCATGTATTCAGACATGTCCAGTTGTATGAGGTGATCCTCGCTGCCGAACAGAAACCGCGCCAGGGTTTTGGCCAGCTCGGTTTTGCCCACGCCGGTGGGGCCCAGGAACATGAAGCAGCCCGTGGGGCGGCGGGGGTCTCCCAGCCCAACCCGCTGGCGGCGGATGGCCTTGGACACCACCTTGATGGCTTCCTCCTGACCCACCACCCATTTGGTCAGGTCCTGCTCCATGCGGGCGAGGCGTTCGCTTTCGTCCACCTTCAGGCGGGCCACGGGAATGCCTGTCCACATGGTGACAATGTGGGCGACGTCTTCGTCGGTCACGCGGGGCAACTCTGTTTCTGCGGCGGGCGGCGGCGGCGCGGCCTCCCAGTTGAAGGGCTGCTCGCGGGGCGGGGCAAAACCTTCGTCCACCGGGCTGCCTGTCAGGGCCGAGCGCGATTCGGTCACGCCCGAAGCCACCGGGGTCGCCTGTTCCTCTTCTTCTTCCAGGGCCTGTGCGGCGTGTACGCTGGCGAGAATCTTCACCCGGCTGGCGGCTTCGTCCATCAGGTCTATGGCCTTGTCGGGCAGGTAGCGGTCGCTGATGTAACGCTTGGCCATGAGGCTGCTGGCCTCGATGGCGCTGTCGTCAATGATGACCTTGTGGAAGTCCTCGTATTTGTCTTTCAGCCCCATGAGGATGAGTTGGGTTTCTTCAATGGATGGCTCGCTCACCACCACGGGCTGAAACCGCCGCTCCAGTGCGGCGTGGCGCTCGACGTGTTTTTTGTATTCGTCCAGCGTGGTGGCCCCGATGCACTGCAACTCGCCCCGCGCCAGCGAAGGCTTGAGGATGTTGCTGGCGTCGATGGCTCCCTCGGCGGCGCCCGCGCCAATCACCGTGTGCAGTTCGTCGATGAACAGCACGATCTGGCCCGACTGGCCCTGAATTTCTTTGAGAATGCGCGTGAGGCGCTCCTCGAACTCGCCCCGGAACTTGGTGCCCGCCACGATGCTGGCGAGGTCCAGTGAAATCACCCGTTTGTCCCGCAGCACCTCTGGCACGTCGGCGTTGATGATGCGCCGGGCCAGGCCCTCGACAATGGCGGTTTTGCCCACGCCGGGGTCGCCAATCAGCACCGGGTTGTTTTTGGTGCGTTTGGCGAGAATCTGGATCACCCGCTCGATTTCGTTCTCGCGGCCAATCACCGGGTCCAGCTTGCCGCCCCTGGCCATTTCGGTGAGGTCGCGGCCAAATTCGTTGAGATAGGGCGTGGTGGATTTTTTCTGCTTGGCCGCCACCGGCTGGGAACCCTGGTTGGCCGACTGCATCTGGATGATGGCGATGCGGGTTTTGTCCAGGCTCACGTCGCGGTCTTTCAGCACCTGGGCGGCGTAGCCGGTGGACTCTTTGATGATGCCCAGCAAAATGTGCTCGGTGCCGATGTAGTTCTGCCCCAGCAGGCGGGCTTCTTCAAAGGCGTGTTCCAGCACCTTTTTGCTGGCCTGCGAAAAAGCCAGTTCCTTGGCGGATTTTTCGCTGAGGCGGGGTTTGTAGTTGGGGGGCGTGATGATGCGCTCCAGGTTGCGCTGCACGTCCAGCAGGTTCACGCTCTGCTGCGCCAGAATACGGCTGGCCCAGGACTCTTTCTCTTCAATCAGACCCAGCAACAGGTGTTCGGTGTCCACCGTGTCGTTGTGATACTTCATGGCCTTCTTTTGGGCAGCCACGATGGCCTTGCGGGCTTTTTCTGTGAATCTATCCCACATTGTCAGCCTCCATCATAGTGCCCAGGACGCGCCGCGCCAAACCGGGTGTCAATTTCTGAGCGTCGTCCTGAATTCCCCCCAACCACATCCTATGCATGGTTCCTGTCTCCATGCCCAGGTTATCGGCAGAAGACAGGGGGTTGCCAAGAGGAAAAGAGAATTTTCTGCCTCAGGCAGACCCCCCCCCGTTTACTTGAACCAGTCCAGCACACGCTGCCACAGGGTTTTGGGTTTTTCCTTTTTGGCGGATTTGGCCTGAGGTTTGGGGGGCGTTTTGGCGGCAGAGGGTTTGCTGATCTGGTTGGGCACTTCGTCGCGCCGCACCATGCCCAGCTTGCGGGCTTCTTCTTCAATCACCGCCGGGTCGTGCAAATCCCGCTCGCGGGCCTTGAGATTCTTTTTGATGCGCGTGAGGCGGGCTTCTTCCTGACGGGCTTCGTACAGGTCCTGCCGCACATGGCGCAGCTTCACCATTTCCTTGATGCTGCCCACCACAAACAACAGCCCCAGTGCCAGCCCCATCACCGTGATCAACATGCCTTTGGGGTGACCCTGCCGGGGCGGCGGAGGGCGCTTCATGGAAACGGTGTTATCGGGGGAACTCACTGGTTGCCCACCTCTCCCAACACTTTCTGAATGTCCCCCGCCACGTCGCTGGCGCGGTTGCGCAAAATGCTGATGTCCACCAGAGCGTTGATGATTTCCTTCACGTTGGCCCGCCCTGTTTCAGGAATAAAAAGAACGTCGCCTTCGTGCAAGGGGATATTCTGGGTCAGGTCGCCCAGTTTGGTGATGCGCTTGATGTCCACGGGCAGCACTTTGGGTTTGCCCCCCACCACCCGCAGCAAAAAGGTTTTGGACACCGCAGCCCTGCCCGTGCTGCCCCCGGCGGCCAAAAGCAGGTCCAGCACCCGTGCGCCTTCTTCGAGCGTAAAAGCCCCCTGGCGATTGACCGACCCCATGGCCATGGCCTTGAGACTCTGGCGGGGCCGAACTGCGGGCACATACAGCTTGTCTCCCGGCTTGAGTGTGCGGTTATTGTCCAGCGACTCACCTGACATCAGCTCTTGCAGGTTCAGCACCTGAAGGGTGTTTTTGCGGATCAGACGGGCCTTGGCCCAGTTGGCGTTGGACGTGGTGGCGCCCAGGGCAAGAATCAGGTCCAGCACCTTCATGCCCTTGCGCCAGGGGGTCACCTTGGTGGCCAAGCCCCCCTTGTCGCCAAAATCGCCAAAAATCCCTACCGAATCAGGAATTTCACCCGCCATCAGCTCTGTGACATCCGCCGGCATCAGGGCCTGGCGCTCCACCGTCACCGACGGGTTTTTGATGTAACGGGCCAGAAAGGCAGAGAGTTCCCCCCGCACCACCTGAGCGGTTTTCCCCTCCACCAGCAGACCTTCGGCCAGGGTGGTGTAAGA
>CAYJOG010000182.1:0-6330 GCA_964371695.1 uncultured bacterium | reverse complement strand
TTGTTGCGGGGGCCAATGCCGCTCACGTTTTTCTCGTGCATGCGCAGGGGCCGGATGCGGTTTTCGAGACCGTCGCGCATGCCCAACGCCTGACGGCTGGCGTTTTCCCGGTCCTGAATCACCACAAACTGGTTGGGGAAAAGCTCGGCCCCCATCTCTGGCAGGCCGCCCTCTTTGTAAAAATTGAAGATGTCCTCTGTGCCCGCCTCAATCACCCGCACGCCGGTATACAGTTCGTCCAGCGAGGGGGCCTTGACGTCGTAGTCCATCGTCTCGATGCCGATGGCGTTGCCCTTGATGCGCAGATTGATGTCCTTGGAAACAAACACCACCTGCTTGCCCTGATACTGCTTCACAAGATAAAGCGCGGTGGCCAGAATGCGGTTGTCCATTTTGTCCTGACGAAAACCGGTGGGCAGGGTGGAGAGGTCCTCCTGCTCCAGTTCCACACGAATCACCGGCCCGCCGTTGCGCTTGACCCCCTGCGTGAGGGAACCCTTTTCGCGGATTTCGTCGAGCAGGCGCGCCACCATGCGGGCGTGGCGGCCCACTTCGTCTTCGCGGCGCTTGAACTCGTCTATTTCCTCAATGACCTCTACCGGAAGAACCACCAAGTCTTCCTCAAACTGGTCAAAACACCCGGGATCGTGCAACAGAACATTGGTGTCCAGCACGATGACGCGCTTGAATATTTGATCGCCCACGAGGGGGGAGTATGACGGTTGCTTTTTCTCCGCGCAAGTCGTTATGCGACAGTGAAACCCAATCCCCAAACCCCAGCCTCGGCCATAATTCCCCCATGCGTCACGGCGTGATGGAGCAACACTTTGCCCTGGGGTCCAGCGGCCCGCCCGAAAAGGGCCTGGCCCTGGTGGCCGATCCGCTCTACAAATACATCCCCTTCACCATTCCCAAAACCCGGGGCGAAACCACCGAGCGGGAACTGATGGACACGCCCTGGGTGCAGCGGTTGCGGGGCGTGGGGCAGTTGCAGAGCGCGAAGTGGGTTTATCCCAGCGCCGAGCACAGCCGTTTTCAGCATGTGCTGGGGGCCATGCACATGGCGAGCGCCTTTGCCCGGCGGCTTTATCCCGGCCTCAAACAACACGTGCGGGGCGCCCCCAGTTTTCCGCTGGTGGAAGAAACCCTGCGGGTGGCCGGCCTGCTGCACGACGTGGGCCACGGGCCGTTCTCTCACTTTTTTGACGAGCATTATCTGGAAGCCTTTGGCCTGAACCACGAACTGGTGGGCCAGCGCATCATCACCGGCCCCATGGCCGAAAAAATCCTGGCCCTGCGGCGGTCGCCCTCTGGTCCTTTTCACGCCGACGAACGGGTGAACCCCCAGCACGTGGCGTGGCTCATCAACAAACGCAAAAAAAAGGCCCTGGCCAGAGCGCCCCGCTGGCTCACGGTGCTGGCCCCCGTTTTTCAGGGCATTTACACGCCCGACAATCTGGACTATGTGATGCGCGACGCCTATATGACCGGCGTGAGCGCCGACCCGCTGGACACCACCCGTCTGCTGCACCACACCTTTGTCTCGGCCAAGGGGCTGACGCTGAACAGGCCCGGCGTCTCAGCCCTCATGCGCTTCATCAACATGAAGCTTTACCTTTACGCCAACGTCTATTTTCACCGCACGGTGCGGGCCATAGACCTGATGCTGGCCGACGTGTTTGAGGAGACGGTGAAAATCCTTCACCCCCACAATCCCGTGGACCCCATCGAAAACTACCTGTGCCTCACCGACGCCTTTCTGCTGGAAAACGTGCGAGACTGGCACCATAGCAACGACCCGGCCAAGCACCGCCTGGGGCTGGTGTGGGCGGACATCCTGGGCCGCCATGTGCGTTACAAAATGGCCCACGAAGAAACCTTCAGTCTGCGCGAGCCGGACAACAAGGTGCTGGCGCTTTATCGCAACCCCAAGGGCTTTGAAGAAAACCTGCGGCGGCATTTGCCCGCGCCGCTGCAAAACCTGCCGCTGCGCGTGGATTTCGCCATACAGGATCCCCGCCCCATGAACCCCATCGAAGAGGGCGAAAAACGGATTCTGGTGTATACCCCCGGCACCGGAAAAACCGACAGCGAGCCGATTCACCGTTATTACGAATATGTGCCCGCCAAGGTGATTCACTGCCGGGTGTTCACCTCCACCCACGGACACGACAAGGCCGTGTCACAGGCCATCGAAAAAATGCTGACCGCCCAGGGACTGGCCTGAGGCGGTCATGCCCGGCGCTGCTTCTGATCAAACGGGCGCGCCACAAAACCCGAAACGCCTGGGGCCGCTGCTGCTGCGGGCACTGGTGCGGCTGCTGGGGCTGGGGGGGCTGGGACTGGCCTGCTTCGGCGCAATGTTTTACCTCAAGGCGGCCCTTTTGTGGCTGTTGTTGCTTGTTTTGGTGGGGAGGTTAAACCCTAAGGGAAAACGGCTGCACCGCATGGCATGGGCTGCCGCCCTCACCGGCCCGTTGTTTGGGGCCAGCCCTTATTTTCTTTCGCGGGATTTAGGCTGCCCCCGTGATTCGGCGCACCTGCGCTGGCTCGACCGCACCGGGGCCACCTATGACGCCCTGGTGACCGGCGGGAACACCCTGGTGATGGGGCGGCGTTTTTTTTATGGCCAGAGCGGCCTGCTGGCGCGGCGCGAGAGCCGGTTTTTTCCGCTGGCCAAAGCCACGGCGGTGCAGTCTCTGCTGAACGTGGGCGAAGGCCGCCTGCTGGCCGCCGACTGGGGCGCGCACCAGTTGCTGAGCCTGGAAGATGGGCGCGTGTGGCGGCTGCCGCTGTGCCGCTGGCCCATCGAACTGCAACCCTTTGGCGACAAGGTGCTGGCCCTGTGCGAGGGCGACCACAAAATCGCCCAACTGGCCGGATGGCCGCCGCGCATCGAACGCATGTGGGGACTTTCTGACCGCATGAAAGCGCCCTATTCACTGGCCGTGCTGCCCAGCACCGGCGAAATGGTGACCGGCAACTGGAACCCCCCCGGCGGCCTCGAGGCCATCCACCTCAAAACAGGCAAACGGCGTTTTGTTGCCACCGGCGGGCCGGTGATGGGGCTGTTGTTTCTGCCCGAAAGAAACGAACTGCTGGCAGCCATGCCGCTGCAAAAACGCATCGCCCGGCTGGACGCGGTTTCTCTCAAACCGGTGGATTACTTCAAAACCGGCCTGGGCACACGACGTCTGGCGGTCACCGAGGGGGCCATTGGCGCAGTGAATTATTTTGAAGGCACTTTTCAGGCGTGGGACCGCACCACCCTGCGCCCATTGTTCAAACAGGCTGTGGGCAAACTGGCCCGCGGCGTGCAGCCCTTTGGCGACGACGGTTTTCTGGTGTCCACCGGCTGCGGCGTGGCCGAGGTGAAGGGATTGTATTGACCCACTTCTATCGAAAGACATAACACGCCGAGGCGGCGCACCATGTCAGGCCCCGGCCATCCCGTGTCAGATTCAGCCAGCGCACCCGGCGGCCTGCAAACAGCACACGGCGGGGAGATTTGTTTTCTGAAAAGGCGTACAACCAGCCATCCAGAAAATTGGCCCCCCACACTTCTTTTCTTGCTGGCCAATAGACCATATAACGCACCCCCACGGGCAAACGCAGGGTTCTGATCAGCGCCAGGTTTTTGCTGCGCCGCACCTGCACCCAGCCGGTAAGGCCCGCGACATAAACCCGGCCCTGGTCTTCGTCCAGCGCAAGGTCCGGCCCCAGTGTGCGACGGCCAAGGGGCGTGGCGGCGTGGTGTTCCAGCGCATCGCCCCACCGTTTGTGCAGCCACCCGGTGGCGGTGCTGAACAGGCAGGGCGTGAGTGCTCTTTGGCAGAACACCTGCATGGTGGCGTGTTCGGGAAAAAACCGCGCCACCGGGCGACCGGGATAACGCAGGTTCACCCACACCAGCGCGTGAGCCAGGTCCTTGCCCGCCGCCACCCAGCCCCGTGAGGCCAGCAGCGACAGGCCGGAGAAACCCATGCTCAGCGCCTGCGCCGGGCCGCTGTGGGGCGTGGTGGAAAGCACCTTGCCGCTGATGGCCGAAAGCACATGCAACTTGCCGCCGGGGCCGTTGTCGCCGGTCACCACCACTTTCAGATTGCAGTCCACCACGCCGTTGTCGGTGGTGGCGTAGCCAATTTTGAAAAGGCGGCGCTCTTTTCCGCGTACATGATGCAGCGTGTTTCGAGTCGCCCGGCTGAACACGCGGCTGCCCAGCCACCAGTCCCCATCCGCGCACCCCTGCTGGCTCCAGCGGAAATCCATGAACGGGTCATGCCGCAACAACATCACGCCGTTTTGCGCCATCACACGCCCCACCTGGGAGCTGAAAGGCAACACATAAAACTCCAGCAGTTCCACGTGAAACGCCACGTTCACCCAGGCCAGCAAAATCAACCAGCGAGGCGCGTTCATTTTTTTCGCCAGCATCGGCAGAATCCACAACAGGCCCCAGACCCCCATCAGCACCGGCTCCAGGTCCAGACCCCGCGCCCCCGCCGGGCCAGCCAGCAACCGCAACAACAACGCGGCAATTCCTCCCAAACCCCAGAAAACAAAAAATCGGCGCGACGTTTTCTGCAACAAAACACTCAATCCCCACCCCACCGGCAGGAGCATCAAAAGCCCTGCGGGCAACGCTTTGGACAGCACCCACACCGTGAGGGCCTCGTGCCACAACCACAGCAGCCCCACCGCCATAAACGGCAACAGCCACACCAACACGGGCCAGGGATTCTGGTCCAGTTCCTGCTTCAGCCTGTGGGCGGACAAAGGCCCTTCAAACCAGCGGTTCAGCCCCTTCAAAACCAGCCAAAGGCCCACCGCCCCAAACAACAACACGGCGGCAAACCAGCCGTTGACCTTGGCCATGAGCCATGGCCAGGCCAACAGCCAGCACACAAAAACCGACACCCGACGCAGACGCACCAGCATCATCTTATTCAGCCATCCCTCGACACCTTTTAATATGAACCCGTTGCCCAACACTTTCACACGCGCCACCCCCCTGCCGGTGCTGGCCCTTTTGTGGGTGCTGGCGGTGCCGCCGGTGGCCATGGTGGCGGGCCAGACCGCCTGGATCACCGCCTGGCTCCTGGCCGGTGTTCTGGTCTGGGGTTTCCGCCGCAGGCTGGGGCCAGTCTGGGAGCACCTGCAAAAACGCCGCTGGTCTCTGGCGCTGGAACAACAGCCATGGCTGCTGCTGACGCTGATGGGGTTGTTGGGTCTGGCGCTGTGGCGGGCCATTCCGCTGTGGGCCGTCAGCCTGTGGGTGATGCTCAAGGCCCTGGGTGTTGCCGCCCCTGCCCTTCTCATTCTGTTGGGTTTTGTGCTGCTGCTGATTCAAAAAAAACACCAGCGGGGGTTTTTATTTTCCAGCGCCTTCTGGTGGCTGGCTGGCACAGCGGTGCTGGCGCTGCAAGCCATGCTGGGCGGTGAAGGCGCACGGGGTCTGGACCTGCCGATTCCACTGGGTTTCTGGGGAATGTGGTTTTTGGTGGCGTCGCTGGTGCGGCGCACAGGGCCGCCATTCTGGCTCTGCGCCCTCACCCTCACCAACCTGTTGATGGTGTGCGCCACGGTGACGTTTTACAGCCATCCGCTGAGCGCCCAGCAGCGGCGCGTCACCCGCCAGAAAGGCGTTACCCAACTGGCCGCCAATCCCCGTCTGGATTACCGCTGGGTGCAGGAGGGCTGCGGGCCGGGGCGTTACTGGATGGGCGTGAAAGACGCCAGTCGCGTGGGGGTCCGTTACACCCTGCAGGTGGGCAAAAAACTGCTGAAGGTGGGCCAACTCACCAGCGACAACGGCGTGGTGAACTGCGCGCTCAAAATGGTGGGGGTGGGTGATCAGGATTCCGGCGGCGGCCTGCATGTGCTGGACGAAACCACGGCCAGGCCACTCTCGCGGGTGCGCCAGCCTCATCAGGCCAGCGGCTTCTCGTTTGGTTTTTCGGGCGTGGAGGACCTGCCCAGCCACGGCTGGCTTTTGGCGGGCAAGGAAAAAGCCCACGAGGTTTATTGGCTGCGGTTGCAAAATCCGCGCCGCCCCCGCTACACGGTGCTGGGGGAACACGCCACCTTTCTGGTGGTCTGCCGCCTCAGCCCCACGCCCTGTTATTTTGGCGTCGCGCCCGGCCAGGTGCACAAACGCTGGGGCGGCGGACTGGAACACCGCCTGTTCAAAACACGCTCCAGCAGCACACTGGGGCCGGACATGGCGCTGGATGAAAAACACCACCGGCTTTATGTGAGTGATCACCTGTGGGGAAAACTGGAAGTGCGCAACACAAGCACTCTTGGGCTGATCGGCACCCGGCGTATTCC
>CAYJOG010000181.1:0-6333 GCA_964371695.1 uncultured bacterium | reverse complement strand
TTTGCCTGCGCCGCGCCGGGCCGCAGCCGTTCACGATGAACGGCAAGGCCATTAATACCAATGAACATTCCTGCTGTTTTGAATGTTCATTGGTATAACAGGCTATCAGGCAAAATGGCGGTTCATGACAGCAACCGAAAAACGTCCATCGGGTTGAGGTTGGCCTGAGACCGGATGGCGGCGTCCGCGTGATCCTGAAGCTGGGACCGGGTGAATTCGGTCAACCCCCCAGCGAATCCGGCGTCCGCAATCTGACTGCGGGTGGCGGTCAGATTCATGTCCTGGGCGGTGAGGTCATTGATGATGCGGCCCAGACGACGTTGCAGCGTGTCCAGACTGGCGCGGGTGTCTGATGCCTTCAGTTCCTGGCGGATGATGCAAAAGGTAACCCGAAGGGGAGGCGCCCCGGAAGGCGCGACCCGCAGGTCTGCTCCGCCCTGTGTGGTGCTGAAATGGCTGCGGCGTTTTTCCGGGTAAGGGCGTAGGTTGTTGATGGCGGCGTTGGGGTGGGGGCTGCTGGGTATGGACGTTATGCTGATGTTTAATACCGCTGACATTGCGCTACCCCTTTTTTTTCAGCCCGGCCGCTCTTTTGAGGAGTGCCTGTGGCGGTGGGTGTGTGGCGGGAAAAAGTCTCCCTTTCCAGGTGTCCACGCAAAAGTCTTGCCAAGAGCGGCAAACAGGGTCAACAGAAAAGAAATCCCTGGTTTTCTCTGGCCTTTTCCCTGTTTCAGGCGGTTGCGGGCCAGGAGGCGTGCCTGTTTCAAAAGAGGGCATTTCACGATAAAGACCTCTTGTATGGTCAAATCCCCAGTTACCCGGAGTCGGCGCAAAACGAACAGCTCAGGCTTCGCAATAAAAAACCCCGCACTGGGCGGGGTTTTCAAGACAAACCTTTGACAGATTTGTGAACAGACGTGTGCGCTTTAACCCAAAAGTTGTATCACTGCCTGCGGGCTTGCGTTGGCTTGCGCCAGCACCGCCGTGCCCACCTGCTGAAGAATCTGCAACTTGGTGAAGTTGCTGATTTCCGACGCGAAGTCGGTGTCCAGCACGCGGCTGCGGGCGGCGCTCAGGTTCACATCGGCGGCCGTGAGGTCGTTGACGATGTGGTTGAGACGCAGCTGGATGGTGCCCAGTCCCGCCCGGCTGGAAGCCAGCACCGAGATGCCCTGAGACAACGCGCCAATGGCGGTGCCAGCGCTAAGAGCGGTGCTTATGCCGACCGTGGCGGCGGGAATCTTGAGCACGGCCGTGGTGAGCGCCGTGATGGTGATGTTGAAGCTTTGACCCTTGTTGGGCCCCACCTGGACAGGATCGGCCGCGACTGCGCCGTTGAGGATCGCCTTGGTGTTGAACGTAACCCGGGTGATCTTCGCGGTGATTTCTGAACGCAGTGCGTTGAACTCGTTGTCGAGCTTGATCAGGTCTGCGGCGGTCAGCGTGACATCGTTGGCGGCTTTCACGGCCAGGTCGCGCATGCGCAGCATGATGGACGTTGTTTCGGCGTAAGCGCCGTCGGCGGTCTGGATCATGCTGATGGTGTCACCCGCATTGGCCACAGCTTGGCGAATGCCGCCAATCTGCGCGCTCATGATGGTGGAGATGGCCATGCCCGAAGCGTCGTCAGCGGCTTTGTTGATGCGAAAACCGCTGCTGAGCTTTTCCAGGCTTTCGCCCAGGCCGAAGTTGACCTTGAGCAAATTGGCGATGCCCCGTTGGGATGCGACGTTGGTATTGACTACTGTTGACATTGGTACTTCCCTCCTTGTTTTGTTCCCAGCCTTGTTGTGGGTTGTTTGCGCCTCCTTCCTTGAATATTCGGCCCTTGTCCTTGGGGCGGGCCGTGGGGCTGGGTTATTTTTTTTATTGAATTGAAAAGGCGACGGTGGAGGGGTGAAGACGCCGCGCCTTTTTTGCGCCGGGGCGGTGATCTGCCCTGGCGGGGTGATAGAAAAAGCTCTCCCTGAAGCTTCGGTTTTCGGGCGTGGACATTCATGTCCACGGGAGCCTGTATCAACAGGCTCCAAACGCCAGAACCCGGCCCTGCGTTGCACACACCGGAATTTTCCAGCCGTCCTGGAAACGGTTGGGGTCGCAGCGTGTTTGGTGAGAGTTGGGTTCATGGCGGTTTCTTCGGTTCCCGGTTAGGGGAGAGACCCCCGGCGAACCGGAGGTCGTTTCCCCACCAGTGGGCTTAGCCCAGTAACTGAATGACGGCTTGAGGACTTGCGTTGGCCTGCGCCAGCACGGCGGTGCCCACCTGCTGAAGAATCTGCAACTTGGTGAAGTTGCTGATTTCCGACGCGAAGTCGGTGTCCAGCACGCGGCTGCGGGCGGCGCTCAGGTTCACATCGGCGGCCGTGAGGTCGTTGACGATGTGGTTGAGACGCAGCTGGATGGTGCCCAGTCCCGCCCGGCTGGAAGCCAGCACCGAGATGCCCTGAGACAACGCGCCAATGGCGGTGCCAGCGCTAAGAGCGGTGCTTATGCCGACCGTGGCGGCGGGAATCTTGAGCACGGCCGTGGTGAGCGCCGTGATGGTGATGTTGAAGCTTTGACCCTTGTTGGGCCCCACCTGGACAGGATCGGCCGCGACTGCGCCGTTGAGGATCGCCTTGGTGTTGAACGTAACCCGGGTGATCTTCGCGGTGATTTCTGAACGCAGTGCGTTGAACTCGTTGTCGAGCTTGATCAGGTCTGCGGCGGTCAGCGTGACATCGTTGGCGGCTTTCACGGCCAGGTCGCGCATGCGCAGCATGATGGACGTTGTTTCGGCGTAAGCGCCGTCGGCGGTCTGGATCATGCTGATGGTGTCACCCGCATTGGCCACAGCTTGGCGAATGCCGCCAATCTGCGCGCTCATGATGGTGGAGATGGCCATGCCCGAAGCGTCGTCAGCGGCTTTGTTGATGCGAAAACCGCTGCTGAGCTTTTCCAGGCTTTCGCCCAGGCCGAAGTTGACCTTGAGCAAATTGGCGATGCCCCGTTGGGATGCGACGTTGGTATTGACTACTGTTGACATTGGTACTTCCCTCCTTGTTTTGTTCCCAGCCTTGTTGTGGGTTGTTTGCGCCTCCTTCCTTGAATATTCGGCCCTTGTCCTTGGGGCGGGCCGTGGGGCTGGGTTATTTTTTTTATTGAATTGAAAAGGCGACGGTGGAGGGGTGAAGACGCCGCGCCTTTTTTGCGCCGGGGCGGTGATCTGCCCTGGCGGGGTGATAGAAAAAGCTCTCCCTGAAGCTTCGGTTTTCGGGCGTGGACATTCATGTCCACGGGAGCCTGTATCAACAGGCTCCAAACGCCAGAACCCGGCCCTGCGTTGCACACACCGGAATTTTCCAGCCGTCCTGGAAACGGTTGGGGTCGCAGCGTGTTTGGTGAGAGTTGGGTTCATGGCGGTTTCTTCGGTTCCCGGTTAGGGGAGAGACCCCCGGCGAACCGGAGGTCGTTTCCCCACCAGTGGGCTTAGCCCAGTAACTGAATGACGGCTTGAGGACTTGCGTTGGCCTGCGCCAGCACGGCGGTGCCCACCTGCTGCAGAATCTGCATCTTGGTGTAGTTGCCGATTTCGGAGGCGAAGTCGGTGTCCAGGATGCGGCTGCGGGCGGCGCTCAGGTTCACATCGGCGGCCGTGAGGTCGTTGATGATGTGGTTGAGGCGGCGCTGGATGGTGCCCAGGCCAGAGCGGCTGGCGGCCAGCACCGAAATGCCCTGGTCCACCGAACTGATGGCGGTGGCGGCGCCGGCGGCGGTGCTGATCTTGACCGCAGCGGCAGGAATCTTGAGCACGGCCGTGGTGAGCGCCGTGATGGTGATGTTGAAGCTGTTGCCTTTGTTCGGGCCAACCTGCACTGGGTCTGCCGACACCGCGCCGTTGAGGATCGCCTTGGTGTTGAAGGTCACACGGGTGATCTTGGCGGTGATTTCCGACCGCAGGGAGTTGAACTCGTTGTTCAGCTTGATGAGGTCGGCGGAGGTCAGCGTGACATCGTTGGCGGCTTTCACGGCCAGGTCGCGCATGCGCAGCAGCATGGACGTGGTTTCGGCATAGGCCCCATCAGCGGTCTGGATCATGCTGATGCTGTCGCCGGCGTTGGAAATGGCCTGGCGGATGCCGCCAATCTGCGCGGTCATGATGGTGGAAATCGCCATGCCTGATGCGTCATCTGCGGATTTGTTGATCTTGTATCCGCTGCTGAGCTTTTCCAGGCTCTCGGTCAGGTTGAACGAGGTGCGGTTGAGGTTGGCGATGCCCCGGAGTGAGGCGACATTGGTTTGTACGACGGTTGACATTGGTAATTCCTCCCTGAATGGTTGTTTTTATCCTCCGAATGGAAAGCGAGAATTTTTTTCCTCCTTTCCCGATGATTGGCCTCGTCCGTTGAGACCTGTTTCCACTCGGTGGTTTTTCGGAATGAAAAAACGCAGACCCGCAGCTCAGGCGTCTTGCCGGTGAGCACGCGGGAAGGGAAGGGGATTCATCTCCGCCAGCCATGGGAAAACTCCCCTGGGGGCGGCGGCGGTTTTACAGCAAAGCTGTTTTTCACCTGGATATGTCACAGTGGCCTGCAAAGCAGGCGCTGATTGAACTGACATTGGTGAATCCTCCCTGAAGAACGCGCCTTAATTGTTAGAGTCCGTTTGATTTGATTGGTGGCGTCGTTCGGTTGTGCGTTTTGGTGTGGTGTGTTTCTCTAGGTTTCCTCCTTGGGGGGCTGGGTTTTGCCCGTCATGAGTTTGCTGATGTTTTCGAGTTGGCTGAGTTTTTCGGGATCGGTGTCCACCGCTGCGGCCTTTACGTTTTCCCGCTTGATTTCTTCGTAGATCTCTTTGCGGTGAACGGGGACAGACCTGGGTGCTTGTATTCCCAGTTTAATGGTTTCGCCCTTGATGTCAATCACTTTCACTTCGATGTTCTCGCCGATCATGATGCTTTCGTCTATGCGTCGGCTCAGCACCAGCATCAGCCTGCCCCCCCCGCGCCGCTGCCCTCAATGCCTTTTTCTTCAATGGCGCGCAAGATATAGTGCTGATAGTGATAGTCGCTGTTGAGCAGGAAAACCTGCTTGAACTTACGGGTGCGGGGGTTGAACAGCAGCGGGGCCTTGAGGTTGGCCGTCATCTGGGTCAGGTCTTCGGGCAGCACCACGATGGTGTAAAACTGGCCGCTGAACTGGTCTTCCATCTCCAGACCCTTCAAATCTTTGGGGTCCACCTTGGGGGCATAGTCGTAAAAGAAGATTTCGGGCTTGACGATGACAAAGGTCAGGTTGGCGTCTTCAATGCACTGCAACCAGCGGAACGGTGCAATGTTGGCCCGGTCAATGAAAAAGAACGAGGCGGCGTCGGGAAACCCCGGCAGGGTCTCGGACACGGCATAAACCTGGTCCGGTTCAACGGGGATTTCTCCAAAACGTGTGGTTTTTACGGTGGGCATGGTTCAGACCGCCAGGAAGTCTACCAGCTGGCCGGTGACGTTGACGCGGATTTCTCCACGGGGGTTGACATCCACCTGCACGGGGGTGGGCGTGACTCTGGTGAGGGCAGGATAGGTGTTGGTGCGCACATTCACCTCAGGGGGATTGGCCTCGATGCGAGGCTGGTGGGGTGTGAAGGTGATGCTGGGTGGGGTGAGGGGCGCAAAACCGATGTTGAAACTCACTTCGTGATCGGTGCGGGCCATGGCCAGGTCGGCGATGGGGTGGCCGCCGTTTTCGATGTGGCCGATGGCGTCGCCCTCGCTGGCGATGCGGCCGATGCCCGCCAGACCAGCCTGCATGCTGTCATCCCGAAAATCCCGCTGCAGGGTCATGTAGTCCTTCAGGCCGATTTCGTTGCGGGTCTTTTGCCACTCGATTTCCATGTCGGTGCGCCCGGCCTGAATGCTCACCTCGGAATCCCGCGTGTTGATGCTGGTTTGCGGCGCACGGTTGGTGGTGGTAACCCGTGCAGGGCCGTGCGAAACATTCGCCCTGGCGTGAACGTGCGAAACCTGTATGCGAGGACCTGTCAGTGACAACCTGTTTCCGCCTCCCTGCGTTAAAAAAAGTTTACCCCCAATTGGCCGTGATTTCCAGCGAAACACTGTGTCGTGCGGTCTGGGCAGGCTTTGCGCCTCGTTCCAGAGCATTTTCAGGAAGTATGCGCACAACAACCGCTTGGCGGCATCCGACGCCAGAGGCCATGGATGGCCGTTTCCGCCGCCGGGTGAGGCGGAGTATTGCCAGAACACATTGGTGTTATGGCCCGCCGAACGGGCATACACGGATGGGTGCCCTGGAACCAGCCGCCACGGAGGGCCAATCTTCCAGCGAACACCAGAGCCAATAC
>CAYJOG010000180.1:0-6365 GCA_964371695.1 uncultured bacterium | reverse complement strand
CTCCCCTTTACGGGGAGAGGGTGGCGCGGAGCGCCGGGTGAGGGGTTTATTCAAAGACAAAAAACCAAAATCTTTTCTGGTTTTTTTGTTTGCCCGGCACTGTCGTGCCGCTGGGCGCACCCGGCAGCATCAATATGCTGCCGCTTCCCCAAAAGACCTCCCGCGCCCATTACCCGGTCCTACGGACCACCCTCTCCCCAGAGGGGAGAGGGAACGATGTCGGTTTTTTCTTTTTCCAACTTCCAGCCTATTTCCTGGCCGGTTTTTTGGCCGCCCCACCCTTTTGGTTACGCCACAGGTGATAGGTCAGGGCATCCAGCAGCGCCTCGAAACTCGCCTCCACCACGTTGGTGCTCACCCCCACGGTGCTCCAGCGGTGTTCGCCGTCGGTGCTTTCCACCAGCACCCGCACACTGGCCTCGGTGCCGCTGGTGGCGTCCAGCACGCGCACCTTGTAGTCCACCAGCTTCACCGCCTGCAAAGACGGAAAAAAATGGCCGATAGCCTTGCGCAGGGCGTTGTCCAGCGCATTCACCGGGCCGTCGCCCACGGCGGCGGTGTGCAGGTGATCCTTGCCCACACGCACCTGCACAGTGGCCTCGCTCAACACGGCGTGGCCGTTCTCCCTGCCCCGTGAAGGCCGGTAATTGCCGTAGACGTTATAGGCCTCCACGGCAAACGGCGCGGCATAACGCCCCTGCACGCTCAGCATCAGCAGTTTCAGGCTGGCCTCGGCGGCTTCAAAGCTGTAACCCAGGTGTTCCAGGCGTTTGACTTCTTCGAGCACCTTCTGGGTGTGGTCGCCCAGGTCTTCTCCCAGCACCGCCAGCATGTTGCTCTTGCCCGACAGCTCGCTCACCAGAATGCGCCGCTCGTTGCCCACCAGGGCCGGGTCCAGATGCTCGTAGGTCTTGGCGTTTTTGCGCACCGCGCTCACGTGAATGCCCCCCTTGTGGGCAAAGGCGCTGCGCCCCACAAAAGCCATGCCCGGCGGCACGCTGCGGTTGGTCACATTGGCCACAAACCGCGACAGGGCGGTGAGGTCTTTCAGATTGTTGTGACAGGCCACGCGCCGTTGCAGCTTGAGCGCCAGATTGGGCAATATGGCGCAGAGGTTGGCGTTGCCGCACCGCTCGCCCAGGCCGTTGATGGTGCCCTGCACATGGGTGGCCCCGGCCGCCACGGCGGCCAGACTGTTGGCGGTGGCCATGTCGCCGTCGTTGTGGGCGTGAATGCCCACGGGCACGGTGACGCACCCCATCACCTGGGTCACCACGTCTTCCAGCACCGTGGGCAGGGAGCCGCCATTGGTGTCGCACAGCACCAGCCTGTCCGCCCCGCCCCGCTCGGCGGCTTCCAGCACCGAAATGGCGTATTCGGGATTGTGGGTGAAGCCATCAAAAAAATGCTCGGCGTCAAAAATGACGAAACCGCCCTTTTTTTTCAGATACGCAATGCTCTCTTCCACAATCCGCAGGTTTTCGCGCAGCGAAATGCCCAGGGCGTGCTGCACATGAAAATCCCACGTTTTGCCCACCAGGGTCTGGCCGTCGGCGCCGCTTTTGAGCAGGGCCTTCAGGCCGGGGTCTTCGGCGGGTTTCACACCGGCGCGGCTGGTCATGGAGAACGCCATCACCCGCTGGCCTTTTTTGCGGGGAATTTCGCGGGCGCGCTCGAAATATTCCTTGTCTTTGGGGTTGCTGCCCGGCCAGCCGCCCTCCACAAATTCCACCCCAAAACCGAACAACCGCTCGGTGATCTGGAGTTTGTCCAGCACCGAATAACTCACGCCTTCGGCCTGGCCACCGTCTCGCAGGGTGGTGTCATAAATCTCGATTGTTTTGCTCATCAAAAATCGCCTTCCTGAAGCGTTTTTCTTAGGTTCGTCGAGTAGGCGCGGTGTCCGCACCGCGCACAGATCAAAAGAAAAATTAAGGGGGTTTTTTCTTTTTTCGGCGGTGGGGACACCGCCGCTACTCCCGGAAGGTTAGCGGCTATGGACACCTTCGTCGCCCCCAATGCCTTAAAAAAACCAGTACAACGACGGGGGCCTCGCCGCAACACCTATTACACAGACACCCAAAAATGCGCTAAACCACTCCCAGAAACACCAGCCCCGCCACCCACACCACCACGAAAAAACAGGTGGCCGCCATCAGGGGCAAACCTTTTTTAGAAGAATAACGCCCCTTGCGGTCAAAACCCTTGTAGACAAACAGAAATCCGCAGGTGAGCCAGCCCAGCAGGCCCGCATACATCACCACCAGACTCAAATGGTTCAAGCCGTCGTCGAGCAACATGGGGGGAGTTTAAGGCGTTTTGTATTTTTGTGTATGGATTTTTGCCTTCGTAGGGACCATGCCCCCCACCCTTTCAAAATCCACTGGTTGGCGTCATTCCCGCGAAGGCGGGAATCCAGTCAGGCATGGCCCCAAACCTTTTTCTTTTCATGGCGGGCGGGGACACCCGCCCCACTAAAAGAGAACAGAAAAATAAAACGGAAGAAGGTGTGTTGTTTTTGTTTCAACTGGATTCCCGCTTCTGCGGGAATGACGGGGACTGAGGAATAACACCCTACCTGCATGACACAAAAAAGCCCCGGCAAACCGGGGCTTTCTGGCTTCAAAAAATAGAGCGTGGCTTACATCATGCCGCCCATGCCACCCATGCCGCCCGCGCCGGGGCCAGGGGCCGCGTCGTCGGCTTTGGGGATGTCCGTGATCAGCACTTCGGTGGTCAGCAGCAGGCCCGCGATGCTCGAGGCATTCTCCAGGGCGCTGCGGGTCACCATGGCGGGGTCCACGATGCCGGCGTTGAACATGTCTTCGTATTCGTTCGTCAGGGCGTTAAAGCCAATGCCGGCTTTTTTGCTGCGCACGCCTTCCACCACAATGGCGCCCTCGACACCCGCGTTCACGGCAATCTGCCGCAGGGGGGCTTCCAGGGCCTTCAGCACGATGGCTGCGCCCACGCGCTCGTCGCCATCCAGAGAAGCCGCCACGTCTTCCACGGCTTTGTGAGACTGAATCAGGGCCGTGCCGCCGCCGGGCACAATGCCTTCTTCCACTGCCGCACGGGTGGCGCTCAGGGCGTCTTCCATGCGGTGTTTTTTCTCTTTCAGTTCGGTTTCGGTGGCTGCGCCCACTTTGATCAGCGCCACGCCGCCCGCCAGTTTGGCCAGGCGTTCCTGCAATTTTTCCTTGTCATAGTCGCTGTCAGAATCGGCAATCTGTTTTTTGATCTGCTCGATGCGCCCCTTGATGTCGGCCTGGGTGCCCTTGCCTTCCACCACGATGGTTTCTTCTTTGCTGATGGTGATTTTCTTGGCTTGGCCCAGGTCTTCCAGGGTGACGCCTTCCAGCTTCAGCCCCAGGTCTTCGGTGATGAACCGGCCATGGGTGAGGATGGCGATGTCTTCCATCATGGCTTTGCGGCGATCGCCAAAACCGGGGGATTTCACGGCCACGGCCTTGATGGTGCCCCGGATGGTGTTGACCACCAGCGTGGCCAGGGCTTCGCCCTCCACGTCTTCAGCGACAATCACCAGCGAGCGGCCTGTCTGGGCCACTTTTTCCAGCACCGGCACCAGATCTTTCACCGCCGAGATTTTCTTCTCGTAAAGCAGGATGTAGGGATTTTCCATTTCGGTGAGCAGGTTTTCCTTGTCGGTGCAGAAATAAGGCGAAAGATAACCCTTGTCGAACTGCATGCCTTCCACGAATTCCAGTGTGGTGTCGGTGCCCTTGGCTTCTTCCACCGTGATCACGCCGTCTTTGCCCACTTTGTCCATGGCCTCAGAGATGATCTCGCCAATCTCCGGGTCGTTGCCGGAAATGCTCGCCACCTGGGCGATGGATTTTTTGTCTTTCACCGGCTTGGCCTGTTTTTTGATCTGCACCACAGCGGCCTTCACGGCTTTGTCCATGCCCCGCTTGAGAAGGATGGGGTTGGCCCCGGCGGCCACGTTCTTGAGGCCCTCGCGCACCATGGCCTGGGCCAGAACGGTGGCGGTGGTGGTGCCGTCGCCGGCCACGTCGTTGGTTTTGCTGGCGACTTCCTTGAGCAACTGCGCCCCCAGGTTTTCATAGGGGTCTTTCAGTTCGATTTCCTTGGCGATGGTCACGCCGTCATTGGTGATGGTGGGGGAACCCCAGCTTTTTTCGATTACCACGTTGCGGCCCTTGGGGCCAAGGGTGATGCGCACTGCATCGGCCACGGCGTTCACGCCGATTTCCAGATGCTTGCGGGCGTCAATGTTAAATGCGATTTGTTTTGCCATTGTTGTCTCCTGATGTTGGGGTTATTCGGCGATGGCCAGAATGTCGTCCATGTTGATGAGCAGGTATTCTTCGCCGCCCACCTTGACCTCGGTGCCACCCCATTTGCTGATGATGACCTTGTCGCCCACCTTCACGTCCATGGTGCCGCGCTTGCCGTCATCCAGCAGTTTGCCGGGGCCAACGGCAATGACTGCGGCCTGTTGGGGTTTTTCCTTGGCGCTGTCGGGGATCAGAATGCCCCCAGCGGTGCGCTCTTCGGTTTCTTCGACGCGCTTGATGAGAACCCGGTCGCCCAATGGCTTCAGTTTGGGTGATTTACTCATAAACAGTTTACCTCCATTTGATTTTGGCACTTCATGTGCCCTCGATGTGAGGGGGCATTCTATGGGAGATAAGCACAGTGTCAAGGTGATTGACAAATGAAAATTATCGAAAAGTTTAGTCTTGGCGACTAAGTTTTTGGTGGCGCAGCCCAGTGGGTTGCTGGTTTAAGGCCGTTTTTGGCCTAACCCAGCAGCGCTTTGAGCTTTTCACCGCTCTGGCGGGCTACTTCGTCGTGCAGGCTGTTGCCGTGGGCGTCAATGGTCACCACAGCGGCGAAATCCTCCACCACCATCTCCCAGATGGCCTCCGGGCTGCCAAACTCGTCCTTCAGATACACACCGTCCACCCGCTTTACCGTCTGGGCCAGCACCTGGGCCGCGCCGCCCACGGCGTGCAGATACACACAGCCGAACGCCTTGCAGGCGTCGCGGGTTTTCTCGCCCATGCCGCCCTTGCCAATGATGGCCCGCAGGCCCAGGGTCTCGATGAGCTTCCACTGATAGGGCTCCTCGCGGATGCTGGTGGTGGGGCCGGCGGCCTTCACCACCCAGCGGCCGTCCTCCTCCACCACCACGGGGCCGCAGTGATAGATCACCTGTCCCCGCAGGTCTACCGGGCTGGGGTGACCCTCGTAAAGATATTTGTGTACGGCGTCGCGGCCCGTGAACACCTTGCCGCTGAGAGAAACCGTCTGGTTGAGCTTGAGTGCGCGCACATCCTGCTCGCTGAGGGGTGTGGTGAGTTTCATGCCGAGGCCCTCGCCTTCATTTTCTCTTCGCTGTAAAGCCAGTCCCCCAGGCCGCCCGTGGCGTCCAGCACCACGCCCTGGCGGCGGAATGCCCAACACATGTAACTCACCGACACATAAAAACTGGCGGGCAGGCGGTTGAGTACGCCGATTTTGCAGCCCAGCAGCGTGGTTTTTCCTCCAAACCCCATGGGGCCGATGCCCAGGCTGTTGGCCTGCTCCACAATGGTTTCTTCCAGCTTCGCCAGTTCGGGATTGGGACTCGCGTCATCCAGCCAGCGCAGAAACTGTTTTTTGCTGTGGCTGTAACCCGTGCCCCGGTCGCCGCCAATGCACACCCCCAGAATCCCCGGCCCGCAACCCTTGCCCTGGGCCTGAAACACGGCGTCCAGCACCACCCGGCGCACACCCTCCAGGTCGCGCCCGGCCTTGAGCGCCGTGTGGGGCAAAGCATATTGCGCGCCCACGTTTTCGCAGCCGCCGCCCTTGAGCATCAGGCGCACCTCGACGTGGGGTTTCTCCCAGGCGTCGAAATAAATCACCGGATAATCCGGCCCCAGGTTGGTGCCGTCGTTCACGCCGCTGAGACTGTCCACACTGTTTTGACGCAGATAACCCTTTTGTGTGGCCAGCACCGTGGCGGCGTTCACCTTTTCGCGGAACAGCATGGGGTTGAAGCCCAGCGGGTGTTTGACATAAAAAAGGATGCTGCCGGTGTCCTGACAGATGGGCGCGGATTTTTCCCGCGCCATCACGATGTTCTCGGCGATGGTGTCCATGGCGAAACGGGCGCTGGTGCTGGACTCCTCCACCTCGCGCTGGCGGGCCAGGGCGGCGATCACGTCGGGGGACAGTTCGGCGCTGGTGCGGCGAATCAGCTCCAGCAGACTGGCTTGCAGCAAATCGGCGTTCATGGAGGGAGTTTACCCCGGTCTCCCAGGAACGTTTTTGGGGAAGTGGTTTTTGGGAATTGTTAATGGGGGGCTTTGCCCCCCAAACCCCCCACTGGGGGG
>CAYJOG010000179.1:0-6417 GCA_964371695.1 uncultured bacterium | reverse complement strand
ACCATGGGCCATGCGCCAACTGGGGGGCGCGGCCACACCCCCCGCCACCGGCGCGTGGGCCCCATAACGCATCACCAGCGGCAGATATTTCGCCACGCGGCGATAGGCCGCCGGGGGGTCGGGCAGGTTGCCCAGATGCACGTGCAAACCCGCCGTGTTGGTGGGGCAGGTCAGATCAAACAGATTGCCCACGGGCACACACAACGAGGCCGCCCGGCTTGCCAGTTCACCCCGCCGCTGCTTCAGGTCTTCCAGCAGTTCCGGCACGTCACGGGCCACGCCGGTGCTCACTTCCACCGCGCCCATCAACACCTGACGGGCGTCTTTGCCCCGCGCAAAGTTGCTGGCCGTGCGCAAAAAATGCCGACGGGGCGAGGCCCACATCAGGCGCACCAGGGGCAGAAAACTCATGAAGGTGGGCAACGTGGGCTGAGTCAAAAAGACTTCTTCTTCGAGGCCCAAGGTTATTGCCATGACGCCCAGCCCTTATTACCAGAATGGTGCGGCCTTCCGCATTCCTTTTTATTTTTTTCCTGGTTTGTCGGTTTCATCCATGAAACCTTACAAACGACGCCGCACGGTCCAGCCCAGCCCGGCAAGTCAAATGCCTTTTGAAGATTTTTTGCTGAAACCCTGTTTTTTGCCGACCCCCGACCGTGCTGAACCGGCGGCGGAACGGGCCATCCGTGGCCCTTGGCCTGCGGATTCTCAGAACCCCTTTTGAAATCAAGTTTCCTCCCTAAGCGGCCACGGATAGTTCCCCGTCACAATCGCCAGGCGCGCCGCTTCGCATTCTTCCACCACGCGCTGCCCCTCTTCGGCGCTCATCAGCCCCGCCGCCAGGGCCTGTTGCAGTTCGTCTTCGTCCACCACCTTCACCACGCCACCCGGCAGCCAGTACAGGTCCAGTTCCAGGTCCACCGCCGAGCAGAGACCTCCCGAAATTTCCATGGGGCGGATAAACTCCAGGCTGCCCATCACCAGCCGCCCCGCTGCGTCATAAACCGTAAAGGCAAAATGCCACGCGCCTTGGGGGCAACGCACCCGCCACGAAAAACCGGGGCCGGCATAGGGGGCTTCGGCCAGTTGGGTGTCAAAAAGATAGGGGTCGTCGGGCGCGAAGTTTTTTTCGCCCACCCAGGCTGGGCCGTGCCAGGGGGTGGAACCAGCCTCGCCTGTTTCTTCGCGCAGGCGGCACAACAAAAGCTGCGTGCGCTGGCCCAGCTTTTTTTTGACCAGCAGGGGATTCATCCGCCACTTCCGGCAAAACCCTTGGCGACATCAGGCGCCAGAGGCCATGGATGGCCGTTCCCGCCGCCGGTCCAGCGCGGGCGGTGGATAACCCAAAATAGACCTTTGAATAAAACCCTTTTGAACCCCAGACGGCGTTCAGGGATGGGCTGGACCGTGCGGCGTTGTTCGTAAGGTTGCACGGATGCAACCGACGAACCAAATATAAACTGGGCTGGGTTTTTGATTTTCATCTCAGATTTGTTGCTGTTTTTGAAAATTTTCTGATTCACGGGCCACCCACCGGCCAGCGCGCCCGCGGTTCCAGGGGGAAATCCCCCGCCCGCCCCTGCGCCCGCAAATGATGCGCCAGAAAACCCACCATGGCGGCATTGTCGGTGCAGAACCGCGGTTTGGCCAGATGAAGCACCACGCCGTTTTGCTGGCACACCTGCGCCAGGGCGTGGCGCAACGGCCCGTTGCAGGCCACGCCGCCGCCCACCAGCAATGTTTTGTGGCCTGTCTGCAACAACGCCTTTTCTGTCCGCTGGGCCAGGTGTTGCACCACCCGCGCCTCAAAAGCCGCCGCCAGATGTTGGGGCGTAACAGGGTTTTCGATTTGTTCAATTTTGCGCGCCGCCGCTGTTTTAAGGCCGCTGAAACTGAACAACAACGTGTCGCGCCCCTGCATGGGCAATGGCAGTGGGCAGGCTTTGGGGTCGCCCGTTTTCGCCAGTTCCGACAACGCCGCCCCACCTGGAAAACCCAGGCCCAGCAGCTTGGCGGTTTTGTCCATGGCTTCGCCCGCAGCGTCGTCCAGCGTTTCGCCCAAAAGCGAAATCTCACCCAGTGACCGCACGCTGTAAAGCGCCGTGTGGCCGCCGCTCACCACCAGCCCCAGGGCCGGGAAAAATGGTGTCAGGTCCGCCTCGCCCATCAGCGGGCTGAACAGGTGCGCCATCAGATGATGCACCCCCACCAGCGGCAACCCCGCCGACACTGCCAGACCCTGGGCATAACGCAGCCCCACCAGCAACGAGCCGATCAGCCCCGGCCCCTGTGTGACGGCCAGTGCCCGGATTTCGCCCAGGGAAACCCCCGCCCGCGCCAGCACGCCCTGCACCGTGGGTTCTATCTGCCGCACGTGTTCGCGGCTGGCCACTTCGGGCACCACGCCGCCGTGGCGACGGTGCAGCCTGTCCTGATGAAACCGCACGGCGGCCACCACCTGTGGCCCGCGCAGCACCGCCGCCGCGCAGTCGTCACAACTGGTTTCGATGGCCAGCGAAAGCACGGCGACAGGATAACCGCCGCACCCTGACAGCAGCGGGCTTTTTGACCGGGTGTGGGAACACCCGGTGCGCGCCCGGATGGCGCGCCTCCTAAAACCGGAGGTTGAAAAACCGCAGGTTTTCGCGCTGGCATCGGAAATTCATTTTCTGATGCCGCGTGTCCCCGAAGTCCAGGATGGACTTCGGGGACCAGTTATAGGTATCTTAAGCCCGTGCGTTTAGAGGCAACCCTTTATCCCGGCGAGAACGATCCGGGCCTGCTGGCGGTGGAAAGCAACGACACCTACAAGCACTTTGGCCTGTTCACACTCACCGACGTGCTGGCGGGGCCGCCGGGGGCGCTGGGGCTGGGGCGGGCGCTGCTCAAGGAAATCCACAACCAGCTCAGCGTGTATTACCACAACGAAACCGACTTCAGCGAAAGCCTGCGGTTTCACCTGCAACGCCTGCACAAGGCCCTGCGGGCGCGACTGGGACAGGAGAAACTGGTGGCTGCCCTGGCCGCCGTGGTGGTGCAGGGAGACCGCGTGACCCTGTGTACCACCCGCGGCGTGGGGGTTTATCTGCTGCGGGGGCATCACCTGAAACTGCTGAACACCGGCAGCGTGCAGAAAAACCGGGGGCTGGAGGCCGCCACGGGGCCGGAATATCTGGGCCTTGCAGACACACTGGAACTGAACCTGCGCCACGCCCGACTGAAACCCGGCGACGAACTGATTTTGTGTAACGTGGATCTTTTGCCGCGCCTGGGCAAAGGCGAACTGCTCAAAAAACTTTCCCACACCACCGAGCAGGAAACCATTGAAATCATGGGCAAGGTGCTGACCCAGCCCGGCGAGCAGGCCATGGTGATACGCACCGTGGCGGCCAGCCTGGAGCGGGCGCGGGGGCGTCTGGTGGCCATGGCGGCGGCGGCCCTGGTGGTGTTTGGCCTGGTGCTGGCCCGCGAGGTCACCCGCCGCCCCACGGGGGTAGATCAGCCCCCCGCCGCCGAAGAACAGAGCCAGGGGGGCGCGCTCAGCGCCGCCATTCAGGGCATGAAGGCGTTCATCACCACCGGCACCGAGGGGGGCGGCTTCAGCGCCAAGATGGTGAGCAAGGAACTGGGCGTGCCCTATGACGTCATTCCCCTTGAAGACGGCACCCTGCTGATTGCCGACGACAAGGTGAACGGCTTGGTGAAGGTGGACGTGGACGGCACCACCAAGGAACTGGAAAGCGACATTCCCGTGGTGTTCCCCGTGAGCCTGGACCTTGTGGAAAACGAAGTGTATCTGGTGGACTTCGACCGCCAGGCCAACCACGTGGTGGTGCTGGATCAGGAAGGCCGCAAGCTGCGGGAAATCACGCCGCCGGGCAAGGGTTATCAGTTTCCCAAGGCCATCACCCACGACGCAGGCCGCAACCTGTTTGTGGCCGACCGCATGAACAACCGCATCCTGAAGTTCAACAACAACGGCGATTTGGTGGAAGAATGGACCCTGCCGCCGGGCCTGCACCACCCCAACGGCTTGGCCGTGACCGGTGATGGCACCGTGTTTTTCTCGTCACGCGCCGACAACACCATCGGTATTTTGCAACCCGGCGAGCGCCCCAAGGCGCTCAAGCTGTTCACCGAAGACGAGCAGGAAGTGGTGCTGGACCAGCCCTCTGATCTGGTGCTGACCAAGAGCAACCTGCTGGTGATTGTGGACGCCAACAACAGCCGCCTGCTGGTGAGTGACCTGAAGGGTCGCGTGCAGCAGGTGCTGGGGCCCACCGGCCCCAACGTGATACCCGACATCGATCTGTTCCCCCCCAAGGGCCTGGGCATGGATGACGAAGGAAACCTGTATCTGGTGGGGGCCAACAAAATCAGTTATGACGCCGCCCAGGACCAGGACACCAAGGGCGTGGTGTGGAAAATCACGTTGTAAGGCCGTGACAGCAGGCGCACAATGGCTGCATCACCATGTCCTCACCGTTTGTCATCTGGATTCTCAACGGACCCAACCTGAACCTGCTGGGCACCCGCGAGCCAGAGATTTATGGCAAAACCACCCTGCAGGACATCCGCGCCATGTGCGAAGAACACGCCCGTGAACTGGGCTGTGTGGTGGGGGCTTTTCGCCAGACCAACCACGAGGGCGAACTGGTGGACTGGATTCAGGAATCGCGGGGCATCGCGCAGGGCCTGATGCTGAACGCCGCCGCCTACACCCACACCTCGCTGGCCATCCTCGACGCGCTGAAGGCCGTGGGGCTGCCCGTGGTGGAGGTGCATCTGTCCGACCCCGCCACACGGGAACCCTTCCGCCACCACAGTTATGTGGCCCTCGCAGCCATCGGCGAGGTGAAGGGCCTGGGGGCCCAGAGTTACATCAAGGGCATGGAACTGCTGCTGGCGCACCTGGAAAGTGATTTCTCCCCCGGCGGACTGTTTGGCCTCTCGCCCCTTTGCGGTTACGATATTGCGCCCTTCAAGAAGGGGCGAACAAAGGTTTAAGGAGAAGGGTATTGATTTCCACTAACGATCTGAGGAACGGCATCACCATCATGCTCGAAGGCCAGCCCCACCGGGTCATGGAGTTCCAGCATGTCAAACCGGGCAAAGGCCCTGCCTTTGTGCGCACCAAGATGAAAAACCTGTTCACCGGCAGCATTTATGAAAAAACCCTGCGGGCTGGTGAAAAAGTTGAGCAGGCCAACGTCATGAAAAAGGAAATGCAGTTTCTTTATGTAGACGGCGACAGCGTGGTGTTGATGGACAACAAAACTTTTGAGCAGCTCAATGTCCCCATCAAGGCCGTGGCCGACGTGCCCCTGCTGCTGCGCGAGGGCGAAACGCTGGAGGCCGTGGTGTATAACGAAGTGCAGGTGGTGGACGTGGAACTGCCCCAGTTCGTGATCCACACCATCACCACCACCGACCCGGCCGTGAAGGGCGACACCGTCTCTGGCGCCACCAAAAACGCCACCACCGAGACCGGCTTCACCACCCAGGTGCCCCTGTTTGTAGACGAGGGCCAGAAAATTAAAATAAACACGCAGAGCAAATCCTATGTGGAGCGTGCCAACTGATGAACAGTGAAACCCCCGCCTCGCACATCAGCGTCACGGTAGAGGGCTTGTCTGCCCTGACAAGCCTTGCCGCGCTGGAGGTGCCGGGGGTGCTGGACCTCGCCGGGGGCAACCGCCTGGGCGAGTTGCTGGGCCTCAAGCGCCTCACCCGTGGCGTGCGGGTGAAAGTAAGCGGCGAAACCCCCACCGACGAAGTGGTGGACCTGAATCTGGCCCAGAACCCCGACCGGCCCGTGGAACTGGACATCGGCCTGGTGGTGGACGCCGCCGCAGTCATCCCCAGCGTGGCCGCCGAAGTGCAGGCCCATGTCACCGAACGCCTTGTCCACGCCCTGAATATCCGCCCGGCGGCGGTGAACGTGCTGATTGTGCACGTGCGCAACCGCGAGGCCGAACCGGAGACCTGAGTGCGCAAGGTTTATCTCACCTTTGGGGTGCTGTGCGAACTCATCACGTTTGCGCTGGGCCTGAGTTTTGTGCTGGTGGGCCTGGGGGTGGTGGACGTGGGGGTATACGCCGAACGCTTCGCCAAAAACCTCGACAGCCTGTTTTATCGTTCCGCCCTGTTCACCGTGGGCGTGGCGGTGGTGCTGGTGAGCCTGCGTATCGTGTTTCTGCTGGTGGGGTCGCTTAAAAACCGCCGCGAACTCACCCTGCTCAAAAACGAACGGGGCGTGGTGAAAACCACCGCCCAGAACCTGGAAAAAATGCTGCAAAGCCACCTCACGGGCACCGAGGGCGTGCGCGCCGTCACGCGGGTACACATCGCCGAAAAACGCGGCCAGTTCCAGCTTTATGTGAGCGTGGCCCCCGGCCCCGGCGTGGACATCAACAC